>JAENWO010000066.1 GCA_016649925.1 Actinomycetales bacterium | reverse complement strand
CACCGCACCGTCAGGCTCCACCGCACCGTCAGGCTCCACCGCACCGTCAGGCTCCACCGCACCGTCAGGCTCCGACCCGGCATCGACGGTCTCAGCGTCCGGCTCGACGTCGGCCTCCGGCGACAGCGGTGTTGCCGCGTCCGGGTCGGGCTCACCGAGGTCGATCGGGCCCAACCCTCCATCGGAGCTCATCGGGGCTCGGAGGACTGATCGGCGGCCGGAGCATCCGGACCCTGGTCTTCCGCCGCGTCGACACCGCCGGTCGCGGCCGCATCCGGGGGCCGCGCATCCGGGGGCCGCGCATCCGGGGCTGAGGGGCCAGCGCCCTGCATTGAGCCATCCGGCCCGCCCTGGAGGTCCGAGCCTGCGCCCGCACCCTGTGAGCCGGTCGACAAGACCCCGGCGGACCCGTCAGAGCCCACCCTTGTCTCCTCCGCCGCGAGCCCCGAGCGTCGCACCGCACCGGAGAGCACGGCGTCGACGTGCGTGCCACGGCGCGTGATGCCCAGCTCGCCGCGGAGCTCGGCGACCATCTCCGGCACGGTGCGGGCAACGCCGTCGGACGCTATCCAGGCGACCAGCAGGTCAAGTTCGTCGTCCCCGTACCCGTTCAACGGCAGGCCGGGCTGGACGGCGGGCCGCTCCCCGCGGTCACCGGCGATGCCGGGCCTTCTCGCTTCGGGACGGGACGTCGGGCCTCCCGCGATCTGCTCACCGCGCACCGAGGGGCGTTGCCCACCGTGTGCACCCTGCGCGGAGCGGGCGGAGGGCACCACCGGCTCCGGGTCCTCGGGCAGGTCCACCACCGCGGGGGGCAGGTGAACCGACGAGCTCGTCGTCCCGGCCGCCGCGAGGCGCTCCTCGAGCACAGCGTTGACGTCGGCCAGAATCTGCTCGGCCACTCCCTGCGGGTCCATGAACACCGCCGTGGAGAACACGGTGCGCACCCGCCAGCCGCGGTTCTCCAGACGCTGCACCCAGTGCCGGTCGCGTCGACGCAGGCTCGGCTCGGCGACGTAGCTCTCGTCGTCCGTGAGCACCGCGAGGAGCAGCTCGCCCGGCAGCTGGGGATGACCGATGGCGAGGGGGATCCGGACGCCTCCGGGCACGCCGTAACGCGGCACCACCGTCAGCCCGAGCCGCCACAGCCGCTCCGCCAGGTCCACCAGCAGGCGATCGGGGGTGCGCTCCTCCTCAGTCTCCTCCGTCTCCTCGGGAACCGGGATGCTGCCGCTCTCCGCGAGCCGCAGCACGTCCTTGAGCATGAGCGCACCCTCGGAGCGCAGCCGGTCCGATTCGAGATCCGCCGCGGCGAGGCAGCTCACCACCGTCAGGCGGTGGCGGCACGCGTCGAGCGCGTCGACGAGGAACTCCGCACCGTTCGGCCCGCTCACGCTGCCGAACCGGTGCAGTACCCGCCCGTGCGGGGTCTTGCCGTAACCGAGGGTGAGGACGACGGCGTCCCGGCGCAGGCCTGCGACCGCCTCGATGTCCACCACGGTGAACGCCTCGGGGTTGGACTGGTCGAAGAAGGAGGACATCGCGTGGCTACCGGCCGCGGTGGACATCACCGCCTCGCGCACCCGGTCCGCGTGCCGCGTGTTGAGCGCGATCACGGCGAGCGACTCCTCCGGCCTGGTCAGCGCGTGGTCGATCACCAGGTCCACGACCCGGTCGACCTCGCTCTGCACGCTCTCCACGACGTCGGTACCCGGAGCCGGCATCCCCTTCCCGGCCACCAGCTCAAGGCCGATGGTGGAGGCTCTCGGCGGCGCGGGCACGGGCCGGATGATGTCGGCGTACCCGTGCTGCGCCAGGAAGGCGGCGATCTCGGTGTCCTGGTCCACGCGGTCGCCCGGGAGGGCCACCGACGGCAGCCAGCCCATGGACGCGACGAGCCCGGTGCCCCGCCGTCGGGTGTCGCCGAAGACGACCACCTGCTTCGCGCGCGCGATTGCGGACACGGCCTGCTCCACCGGGAGGTGCTGGACGGCGTCGAGCACGACGAGGTCGATGTCGCGGCCGGCGGGCAGCACCTGCGGGACCACCATCGGCGCGACGATCCACACGGGCCGGGCCGCCTTCGCGACCGCACCGAAACTGGTGAGGATCTCCTTGAGGTCGGTCTGGCCGCGCAGCACCGTCCGGTAGAGCTCCTGCGCGCGCGGGCGGTCCGCGGCGATCGCCGCCCGGACGTGCTCGCGCACGCTGGCGAGCACCGGCGCGACCAGGCTCTCGGTCTGCAACACGTCGAGCACCCGCAGGTCCTCCGCCGCGGCATCCAGCGAGGCCGCCTCCAGGCCGGCCATCGCCGGGTCCTCGGCGAGGACCTCCTCGAGCACCGAGGACCACCAGGCGAGGTCGAACTCCGGCCCGACAAGGTTCGTCGGCACCCGCCGGAAGGTGAGGTCTTCGATGAGCCGCTTGAGGCCGAGGTTGCTCAGCACCGCGAGCACCGCCGCGCGTTCGGGCATCTGCCGCAAGGCGGCGTCATCAGCGCCGAGCCGGTCGAGCCGGGTGGCGAGGTCCTCGAGCGGAATGTCGCGCAGGTCCCGGTCGCCCATCGTGGGTGAGAGCACGGGCTGGAGCTCCGCCACGTCGGCGCTGACGTCGCGCTCGGTGCCCGTGATCGCCGTCATGCCTTCCGGCAGGCGCGGCCATCCGCCGCCGGCGCAGTTGCGACGCCACAGCTCGCGCCTGGCCTGGACGCCGAGCAGCTCGGCGTGGAGGTCCGCGACAGCGATGCCCGGCCGCAACAGGTCCTTCGCCTGCTTGCGCAGCCGACGGCGCGTGCCCCACGGCAGGTCGACGCCGCGTTGCGCTCGCCAGGTCCGCGTGGCCGTGGCCGCGACCATGTCCACCGCGGAGCGTTCGAACACCTGCGGGGTGAAGACGTCGAGCGAGGAGCGGATCCCGTCCAGGAGCTCCAGCTGCTCGGACCACTGGTTGAGAGTCGCGGCCTCGTCCAGACCGGTCTGCGCGGCCGTCGCTGCGATCTGCTCGCGCAGCCGAGGAATGACGGCGGAGAGCCTTCGGACCCGCTCGAGCGTGACGTTGGCGTGCTCGGCGCTGGTGAGCTGCGCGCCGAACCATGGGGTGTCCGAGGCCCGGAGCCGGAACGCGCCGAGCGCGGCAGCCCGTGCGAGCTCCTCACGAGCGAACTGCCGTTGCGCCTCGTCCATCGAGCGGACGGCCTTCGTCTCCAGACGCACCTGCGTGCGGGGGCCCGGCCGTTCGGACGTCAGCTGGGCGAGCGCCTGCAATGCGTGGTAGGCGGAGGCGTCCCACGGCGGACGCGGGGTGTGCAGCGCCCGGATGTAGTTCGACAGCTTCGTGCGCGCGGCGACCAGCGCGCGCCGGTCCCTCTCCACCTGCGCCGCGTCGACCGCCGGCTCCGGCGGGTTCAGCCCGTCGATGATCCGGCGGGCGGTGGTGGACCGCCAGGTGGCGTCGTTGCTCAGGTCCAGAGCGAGGTCCTCCACGCCGACGGCGCGCATCTCGTCGAGGAGGCTCTGAGCGGCCCGGCGCGTCCCGGGCACGTAGACGGCGGTCTTCCCGTCCGCGGCCGCCTGAGCGAGGACCGCCGCCACGGTGGCCGGCACGTCCACCCCGGGAGGGGCATCGACGAGCAGATGGCCTCCGGCGGCGACGGCGTCCAGGACCCGCTGCTGCCCGGCGTCGAGGTCCCCGACCCCGAGCTCGACGGCTGGGTCGCGGTCGGTGGGCTGCTCCGCCGGGAGGGCAGCCTTCAGCTTGGCGGTCGCGCCGGGGTCGCCCGCGAGCGCGGCAATCACGTCGTGACGTGCGAGGTCGTCGCGCTGGGCGTCAAGGTCGTCGGCGAGGGCCTGGCCCGGGTGGACGAAGGCACCGAGCACGATGCGCGCCTCGAGGTGGAACTCCGGCAGGACCCGACCCAGCTGCTCGATGGTCTGCAGCGCCGGTCGCGGCGAGAACCCGTGTGGTCCCATCGTGGATCGGGCCACCTCGACCGGGTCGATCGTCACGCCTCGCGCGCGCAGCTCGCGCACCAGGACGGTGTTGATCTCGACGGCGGGGTCCAGCTCGAGGTCGATCTCGGCGTCGGAGCCGTGGATGGACATCCGGACCGGGCGCAGCAGGACCGGCGCGTGCACGATGCGGGGCTGCGTCAGCCCAGCAGCGGGCGTCGCGTCGCCCGGGGTCTCGCCGGTCGAACCCTGGTCCGTCGACCCGGCGGAGCCGTGCACCCCGGCGGAGCCGTGCACCCCGGCGGAGCCGTGCACCCCGGAGCCATCCGCAGGAGCCGTGCCTCCCGCGCCGGGGGGTGCAGCGGAGACCTGCGCTCCCGCTGTGGCGCCTGAGACGCCGGTGGGTGAAACCTCCGGCGGGTCCTCCCGCCAGCTCGCCACCCCCATGGCGATGTACGTCGGGGCGACGCCGTAGCGCTGCGCGAGCTCCTCGGTGCGGGCCCCGACCACCCGGGCTCGACGGCGTGCCTGCGTGAGGGCCGAGCCCTCCCGGACGAGGTTGCTCAACCTCGTGGAGCGACCGGCGAAGAGCTGAGCGATCCCCGAGGGGTGCGCGGCGGTGAGGTCGACAAGTGCGTCGCCGAGCGTGTCGACGTCCCACAGGGCGCTGCCACCTGCCAGGTCGCTGAGCCGCGCCCGCCACTCCTCCACCGCGCCGGCCACCAGCTGTTCGCGGGCGATGATGGTCGGTGCGGGCGCCGCAGGGGCAGGGGCCACAGCAGCGTCCTTGCGGGGGCCGCCGGGAAGCGGGAATCGAACGGGCGGGGTCACCCGACCACGCTAACCAGATTCCCTGGCAATGTCCGACCTGACCCGCCGTCATTCAGCGGACTTGCGCGGAAATCGCCCACCGCCGGGCGCTCCGTCGACGTGCCGGAGCGCACCTGAGGACATGAAAGGACCACCTGAGGACATGAAAGGACGGTGTGCGTCGCGCAGGGGGCAGGCGACACACACCGTCAAACACGAGTGTGAACCTCACGCGCACTCTTGGCAAACCTGTGCAGGCCTCCTGGAACGGACCGGCCCCGGGTTCCCATGATCCCTCATGAACGGCTCCGATGGCGGCCGGCCTCCGCACTCGCGCGCCACGGGCTGCCCACCCACCACGGGCTGCCCACCCACGCCTCCCGCCACTCCGACCGCCCGCGTCCACAGCCCCTCCACGCCCGCGCGACCCACCCCCTGAGGCTCCCCGTCCGGCGGCGTCTCGCAAGGCCACTCCCACGCCCGCGCGACCCACCCCTGCCTGCGGGGGGACCACGCACGGGATTCCTACCGTTGGGAGGTGCCCGGTGCTCCCACGCCCGGGGGACCACGCACGGGATTCCTACCGTTAGGAGGTGCCCGGTGCTCCCACGCCCGGGCGACCATCGCGGCCGGTCTGCCCGCCGTCGTCCGCCCCCTGGACTGCGACCAACCCGACGCCGCCGTGCGCCTCGAGCGCGCCGGGCTCGCTCTGCGCCTGCGCCGGTGGTCCGATCTCGCTTCGACGATTCGAGCCGCTCTGGGGTCCGGCGAGTCATCGCAGGCGCGGGCGCGGTTCGCCCGCCTCGTTCAGGAGGACGACGCCGGACGCCGGATCGTGGAGCTCGTCAGCGCTCGAGGTACTCGCTGAGCACACGGGCCTGGTTGTGCTCGGTGTCCTTAGCGCCGTAGACGAGGGTCACGTGCTTGTGTGTGCTCAGGACCTCCCGGAGCTCGTCCACGGCGGGATTCTCGTCGAGCTCAGCCACGTACCGGCGCGTGAACTCCTCGTACCGCTGGGGCACGTGCCCGAACCAGGTGCGCAGTTCGGTGGAGGGACCGACGTCCTTGAGCCAGAGGTCGACGGCGTCCTTGTGGATGCCGCGCGGCCAGACCCGGTCGACGAGCACCCGGTACCCGTCCTCGCCCGCGTCCTGATAGACCCGCTTGATTGCGATCACCGCTCCGCCCTCCGAAACCCCGGCTCCGTGCCGTTGCTGCCATTGTGGCCTCTGGAGCCTCGGTTGGGAGCCGGTCCCGCAGCCGGACAGGTGCCCCCGGCGCGATTCGAACGCGCGGCCTACCGCTTAGGAGGCGGTCGCTCTATCCCCTGAGCTACGGGGGCCCCACCCGCACACTACCGTCGGAGCGCGGGAGAGCGCGAAGCGTGCGCGCGGCCACCAGCCGTCAGCGGGGGCGACCGCCGGGAGCGAACGTGCCAGCGAGGAACCGACGGTCCTTCGGGTGGAGGCGCGAAGTCGGCAACAGGTGACCGACGGCGAGGTGTGCCACGGTGGGCGCGTGCACCCCATCACTGCGACCCGGGTCTTCGACATGGACGCCGGCAGCCTGTTCGACCGGATCACCGCCCTGAAGAACCACGAAAGGCTCATCCCTTTCACTCGGATCGAGGCTCCGGGCCGCCGCCCGCGCGTGGGCGACACCGTCGTGGCCACCTCCTTGGGCGTGATCCGCGACGTCATGCTCCTCACGCGGTATGAGCGGCCGGGCGCGCGCGGGGGCAACCACCCCGGGACGGCGATGTACCGCAAGGTCGGCCCCCTGCTGCTCGGCACCGCGGAGATCACCGTGACTCCGCTCCCCGACCACACAGCACGCGTGGACTGGACCGAGGAGGTCCACCTGGCCGGCCCTTTTCCCACAGAGCTGACCTCCGCCGTCGTCGGGCACTTCCTGACCCTGATGACGGGGCGGGCGCTGCGGCGCTTCGAGCTGCTGAACGGCGCCCGCTGACGAACACGTCGGCGATGACGCCCCAGCGGACGTTCGCCCCCGCTAGCCAGCGCGCTCGGTGACCCTCACCGCGCCGCGGAGGCACGCCCTAGCGCCCCCTTGTCTCACCATGTGAGAATGGCTGTGCCCCGCCCCGCCCAACAGGAGGCTCAATGACGCGTCACTACCTGATGTGCCCACCCACGCACTACACAGTCAGCTACGAGATCAATCCCTGGATGAACCAGAGAGTGTCCACGGATGCCGACCTGGCGATGTCGCAGTGGGAATCCCTGCGCGCCGTCTACCGCGAGCTGGGCCACACGGTCGAGCTCATCGACCCGCTCCCGGACTACCCCGACATGGTTTACGCCGCGAACGGCGCGACCGTGATCGACGGGATCGCCTACGGCGCGAAGTTCCGCCACGACGAGCGTGCAGGCGAGGGCCCCGCCTACCTCACGTGGCTCGCCGATCACGGCTTCCAGCCGGTCGCGGCGACCGAGACGAACGAGGGCGAGGGAGACCTGCTCTTCACGGGCAAGGTGATCCTGGCGGGCGCCGGGTTCCGCACCAACGCCGGTGCGCACCAGGAGGTCCAGGAGGTCTTCGGCCGGCCGGTGGTCTCCCTGCGGCTGGTCGACCCGCGGTTCTACCACCTCGACACGGCGATGTCCGTGATCAATGACGATCTCATCGCCTACTACCCGGCGGCATTCTCCCCCGGCAGCCAGCGCGTGCTGCAACACCTCTACCCGGACGCGATCGTCGCCTCCGACTCGGACGCGGATGCCCTCGGCCTGAACGCTGTCAGTGACGGCAAGCATGTCGTACACGCCCCCGGCGCGCTCGGCCTCGCCGCCCAGCTCGCGGATCGCGGGCTGGAGCCGATCGCCGTCGACACCTCCGAGCTGCTCAAGGGCGGCGGCGGAGCCAAGTGCTGCACCCTGGAACTCCGCCGGCCCAACGGAGGGACCGCAACATGAGCACGCTCGCCGGCAACTACCACCCGCTGGACATCGAGATAGCTCACGCTCAGGGCACCTGGGTCACCGACACCCGCGGCAACCGCTACATCGACTGCCTCGCCGGGTACTCGGCCCTGAACTTCGGCCACCGCAACCCCGAGTTGATCGCCGCGGCGCACGCCCAGCTGGACCGGGTCACGCTCACCTCCCGTGCGGTCGGCAACGACCGGCTCGAGCCGTTCGCGGACGCGATCACGACGCTGACCCAGATGCAGATGCTGCTGCCGATGAACACCGGCGCGGAGGCCGTGGAGACGGCCATCAAGACCTCGCGCAAATGGGGCTACGACGTGAAGGGCGTCCCCCCGCACGAGGCGACGATCATCGTGGCGGCCGGCGCCTTCCACGGCCGCACCACGACCATCATCTCGATGTCGACGGACGAGCAGGCGCGGGCCGGTTTCGGTCCCTACACCCCCGGTTTCCGGGTGGTGCCCTACGGCGATGCACAGGCCGTACGCGACGCCATCGACGACACCACGGTCGCCGTGCTGATCGAGCCGGTGCAGGGCGAGGCGGGCGTCATCATCCCGCCCGAGCACTACCTCACGGCGCTGCGCGAGACGTGCACCGAGAACAACGTCCTGCTCGTCCTCGACGAGATCCAGGCGGGGCTCGGCCGCACCGGTGCCACGCTCACCCAGGAGCTCTCGGGTGTCCGGGCCGACCTCACCACGCTCGGCAAGGCGCTCGGGGGTGGGATCATCCCGAGCTCCGCCGTCGTCGGCCGGGCGGACGTGCTCGGCGTGATGACGGCGGGGGTCCACGGCTCGACGTTCGGCGGCAACCCGCTGGCGTGCGCCGTCGGGATCGCCGTGGCGAAGATCCTCGAGACCGGCTACTTCCAGGAGCGGGCCCGAACGCTCAGCCCGGTCTTCTCCGAGCGGGCGAAGGACTACGCCGGCGAGGGCCTGCTCTCCGACGTGCGCTGCATCGGCCTGTGGATGGGCATCGACGTCCCACACCTCACCGGCCGGCAGGTCAGCGAGCGGCTCGCCGCCCGCGGGGTGCTCGCGAAGGAGACCCACGGCAACACCATCCGGTTCGCCCCGCCCCTGTGCGTGAGGGAGGACGAGCTGCACACCGTGATGGACGCTCTCGGCGAGGCACTTCGGGCCTGACGCCTCACCGACGGAGGCAGCACCCGCACCGCCTCACCGACGGAGGCAGCACCCGCACCACCTCGGCTGGGGCGGTGCGGGTGATGCCCGTCCCTCGGGCCCCTACGCCCACCGATGGGCGAGTCAGGACCGGCGCTTCCAGCCCATCGCCATCGGCGGCAGGCCCTCGTCCTGGGTCCGTGTTGGCACCACCATGACCGGGCACGCGGAGTGGTGCAGCACCGTCTGCGACGTCGAACCGAGCAGCATGCCCGCGAAGCCCCCTCGTCCTCGGGAACCGACCACCACGAGGTCGACGGCGGTGGAGAACTCCGAGAGCAGAGCCGCCCCGTTGCCGTCCAGCGCGTGCCGCCTCACAGTGATGGTGTGGCCGTCCAGGGCGCGGTCGACGGTAACGTTGAGGCCCTCCTTGACGTCGGCCAGCACCCCTTCCCGGTCGACGGCGGCCGGCAGCCAGCCCAACAGCCCAGCTCCCGTGCCGATCGGCACGGCGACCACGGCGGTGAGCTCAGCCCCCCAGACCTCCGCCTCCTCGATCGCCCGACGCAGCGCCACCTTCGCCGACTCCGAGCCGTCCACGCCCACCACGATGCGCTTGATCGGCACCTGGGCCGGTTCGCCCTCCCGGAACGGGACGACGACGGTCGGGCAGTGCGAGTGCGCGGGCAGGGCCGAGGAGACCGTGCCCAGGATGCGCTCCGCGAACCCGCTGTGCCCGCGGGTGCCGACGACAGCGAGGCAGACCTGCTTGGACAGGTCCACGAGGACACCGGCCGCGTCGCCGGTCTCGACGGCGCTCGTGACGTCCACCCCTCGGCTCTCGACCCGCGCCACGGCCTCGTCGAGCACGGCCTGCGCACCTTCGCGGATGGCTGAGTCATCAAGCGTGGCGTAGCCACCGTCGAGGGACGCCGCCGCGAACGTCGGCAGCGCATAGGCGCAGACGATGTGCAGGCGCCAACCGACCTTCTTCGCGTGGGCCACGGCCCAGTCCAGGGCGTTGATGCTCGCCGCTGAGCCGTCCACCCCCACCAGGACCACCTGTTCGTGCTCCATGACCGCTTCGCCCCCATCTCTTGGGTAGACCTTTGACCATTGTGCTACCTCAGGCGGTCCCGTGCAGGCATCTGGGTGACGAAACGACGAACGGCCCCTCCCCCCGCATGGGGAGATGGGCCGTTCGGGAGCTGGTTCAGCCGGTGACGCGGATGAACGT
>JAENWO010000442.1 GCA_016649925.1 Actinomycetales bacterium | reverse complement strand
TCGCCCGTGACCTGAGGACGGACGGCCCGGGCCCGGCTGAGGTCGATGATCACGTTGCGGGCGATCGCGAACAGCCACGTCCGCAGCGAACCCAGTTCGGGGTCGAACCGCTCGGCGGCGCGCCATGCCCTGAGGAACGTTTCCTGGACGGCTTCCTCGGCGAGCATCCCGTCTCCGAGGGACCGGTTCGCGAACCAGTAGAGCTCACCCCCATGAGCGGCATAGGCGGCCCTGAGGCCCGGCTCGCCGGCCAGCTCGGCGGTTCTCCTCATCCCTCTGTGCCTTCCTTCATGTCACCCGCACGTCACCCGAGGGTACGCAGGGAAGCCGAGCTCCGTTCAACGATGGTCGCGCCTACAGGGCTGCGATGACCTCGTCGACCGGCTTCCTGATCCCGGTGAAGAACGGCAGCTCGTGCTTGGTGTACCGGCGAGCCTCGGTCGCTCTCAGGGTCCTGATCAGATCGACGATGCGGTCGACCGAATCGGCCTCGAAGGCGAGGATCCATTCGAAGTCGCCGAGCCCGAACGCGGAGGTCGTGTTGGCTCCGATGTCCTTGAACTCGGCCGCCGCCATGCCGTGGTCCCTCAGAAGAGAGGAGCGCTCCGATGCCTCGAGGAGGTACCACTCAGGGGTGCGGACGAACGGATAGACGTTGAGGTACTTCTGGGGAGCGCGACCCTGCACGAACGCCGGTTGATGGTCGGGCGTGAACTCCGCGGGCCGTACCAGCCCGAGGAATGCCTCGACCGGATCGAGGGCGCGCCCGAGGCGGGTCTGGCGGAACTCGGCGTTGATCCCCTGGATGTGCTCCGGGTCGGACGCCACCCACCAGAACATCAGGTCTGCGGTCGCCGAGAAACCGATCGTGGAGTAGGCGCCGCGGGTCGTGACCCGGTCGCTCCACCGGTCCAGAAGATCTTCGATCTCTTTGGTGGCGACTTCACGATCGACACCCTGGAGACGCTCGGGATCCGCCTTGAAGACGGGGTAGCTTGCGAAAATCAGTTCTTCGGGCACTACTGCTCCTCTCGTGGTGCTTCGTTCCCCCCGCTCAGTCTAGGAGGCTTGCGGCTGCGCGGTGCCCCGAGGCGATGCAATCGGGGATCCCCGAACCGCGATACCCCGCCCCGGCGAGGGCGAGGGGCGGTAGCCCGGCGAGCGCTGCCTCAGCCCGGGCGACCGTCTCGAGGTGGCCGACCCCGAACACGGGCAGGGCGGCTTCGTCTCGGAGGAGGATCCGCGCCTCCCTCGGCTCCGCTGTGATGCCCATGATCTCTGCCACGTCCGCCCGCACCCCAGCCAGCAGCCGGTCGTCACCCTGCCGGGCGCGGTCGTCGTTCTCGGTGCGACCGACGAAACAGCGGATCACGTGCGCGCCGTCCTTGGAGCGGGCGTGGGGCCACTTCGCCGAGAACCAGGCGCCCGCGCCGGCGAAGCGGTGTTCGGCACTCGGTACGAGGAACCCGGACAGATCGTCCGGGGGCACCACGTCACCGGGTTCGTATACGAGGCCGGCCACGAGCGCGGGGGCAAACCTGATCGTCGAGAGATGAGCCGCGCACTGAGAGGCGGCGTCACGGAGAAGCGTTGCTGCGACCGGGAGCGGTACGGCGAGGACTACGCCGTCGCAATCGAGCGACGCGTCGTCCAGTTCCAGATGCCACCCTCCCTCCGTCGCGGCGAGCGCGCGAACCGGCGTTTGGAGCCTCACCTGCGCGCCGCCGAGATCGGCAGCGAGGGCCCCGATGATCCGTTCCATCCCGCCGCGGAGCCCCATGAACGGTGGGGGGCCCGTCCCGCCGGCGACCCCTCGGAGGCCCTTCATCACGCTGCGCGACGACCGCGCTGCCGCGTCTACCTCGGGAGCCCCGACTCTCAGGCTCATCTCGTCGGCCGTCCCCGAGCGCGATGCCGCGAGCATCGGGTCGACGAGCCGTTCGAGAACCCGCTTGCCGAGGCGCGGCCGGAGGTACGCGCCGATCGAAACGTCGGCGCCCTCAAGGGGGCCCGGCAGCAGGTAGTCGCCCAGCGTGCGCACCGCTCCGAGAGGACCCACGAAGCCCGACCGGAGCGCGGCCACGGGCGAGGTCGGGATGCCCCGAACGAAGCCCTTCGGAAGCCTCTTGAGGCGTCCCCGGGACCACACCGCGGCACCCGACACCGACGGAGGTACGAGATCCTCCGACAGCCCCAGCTCCACGCACAGCTCGTACGCTTCCGGTGAGCGGGTGATGAACCAGTCGGCGCCGCCTTCGACGGTCGCCCCGCCGAAGTGGTGGGTGCGGATCCTCCCCCCGAGCCGGCCCGACGCCTCGAGAACGACGACGCTCTGCCCTCTACGGGCAAGTTCCCGAGCGGCGATCAGTCCGGTGATGCCCCCACCGACGACGGCAATCGTCACCTGATGACGACTCACGGCTTCCACGCGTGGATGTGCTCGACGAGGCGCTCGTAGATGGAGGGATCCGAGTCGGGCAGCACCCCGTGCCCGAGGTTGAAGATGTGTCCGCGGCCCCCTCCCCGGCGGAGGACGTCGTCGGCGCGCTCTCTCGTGGCGTCCCACCCCGCGAGGCAGGCGACCGGATCGAGGTTCCCCTGAAGCGCGACCGCTCCGCCGGTCCGCCTTCTGGCTTCGTCGAGCGGCACGCGCCAGTCGACACCGACCACGTCCGCGCCGCTCTTGGCCATCAGCGGCAACAGCTCCCCGGTCCCGACGCCGAACGTGATCCGCGGCACGGAGAGATCGTCGAG
>JAENWO010000233.1 GCA_016649925.1 Actinomycetales bacterium | reverse complement strand
GCGGCCAGGAGCAGACCGTCAGGCCCCGGAGCCGGGCCCGCCCTCGACGGCGGTGACGACGTCGTCACCGAGGCTGGGTGCGCCGGTGCGGATGCGTTGTTCCGCGCGGGCGTACATCCGCTCGATGTAGGCCTCCAGCTCGCTGTTCTCGATCCGCCAGATCCCCTTGCCGCCGATCTGGATCGCCTTGAGCTCTCCGCTGCGCACGAGCACGCGGGCCTGCGACATCGTGATCTTCAGGATCTCGGTGACGTCGGCGAGCGAGAGGAATCGCGGCTCCATCTGCTCAGTGTTCCATCCCACGGTGCAACAACGTGTCGTGGAGGTGGATCTGTGCATAAGCGGGCGCGGGGAGGCGATCCTTGGCAGGATGGGGTCCTGCGACGACAGGGTGCAGCCAACCCGGGGGGACGGGCGAATGGCAGAAGAGGCGACGGTATCGAGGTTGCGCCGGCCGAGCTGGCGCGATCCTCGGTTGGGCGTGGGGGTACTGCTCGTCGTCGGGTCCGTCGCCCTGGGGTCCTGGGTGGTCTCGCGTGCGGACGACACCGTCGAGGTCTACAGCGCTCGCGAGGCGCTCAGCCCGGGTGATCCGTTGGATGCGACCACCTTGGAGATCGTGCGGGTGCGGATGGCCGGCGTGGAGGACGTCTACCTCGTCGCCGGCGAGCCCCTGGCCGAGGACGCCGTCGCGGTGCGCACGATCGACGCGGGAGAGCTCGTGCCCGGCTCCGCCGTCGGCCGTTATGACGATGTCGAGGTCCGGCCGGTCTCCCTCCCGATGAACGCGGCGATGGAGTCCTACCTCGGCAAGGGCGCCCGGGTGGACCTGTGGGTCGCGATGCCCGAGGGCAGCGGCGGGCTCTCGAGTGCTCTCTTAGCTCCCGTGCCGCTGGTGGAGAACGTCGAGGTCTGGGACATCCACGAGGACAGCTCGCTGTTCGCAGGGGCGGACCAGGTGCAGGTTCAGGTCCTGATCCCGGTGGAGGATCTCGCGGCGGTGCTGACCGCGCTCAGCGGCGAGGGCGAGATCACCATCGTCCCGCTGCCCGGCGGCACCGGCGGCACCGGCGTCCAGGGCGGCTGAGGAGGTGGCGACCGGAGTCCTCCTCGCGTTGCGCGGGCCGCTCGAGGAGCACCTGGTCTCCGCGATCGGCCGGACCCGTGGCCTCAGGGTGGTGCGACGGTGCGCGGACGTGGCCGAGCTGTTGGCCGCCGCTCTGGCGGGGTTGGGCGCGATCGCCGTCGTCGACGCCGAGTCCGGCGTGGACCGCTCCCTGATCACCCGTCTTCGCGGTGCCGGCACCCGGACCCTCGTCCTGTGCGACGGCGTGGACGCGGCGAGGCTCCGCGGCCTGGGAGCGCTGGCGCTGGAGCGCGGCACGAGCGAGGCCGACATCCTCGCTGCCGTCGTCGCGATGGCCGACGGCGCTGACGACGAGACCTACCGCGTCGCCGAGCGCTTCTCGGCGAACGGGCACGCCCGGGGTCCCGACGATGACCCTCCGCCGCGCGGCGGCGGCTCGGGCGGTGTCGCTCAGGTCCCGCGCGACGTCGCGGTGGCCGGTACCGGTAGGAGAGGGTTGCGCTCCCGCCGGCCGACGGGCGACGCCGTTCCCGGTGCCGGAGCTGGTGAGGCAGTTCTCGCCGGCGCGGACGGCGGACCCGACGATGGCCCGCCGCCCCCCGCATCTCCGCAGATCGTCACCGTGTGGGGCGCGTCCGGCTCGCCCGGCCGCACCACCGTCGCGCTGAACCTGGCTGCGGAGCTGGCAGCGGCGGGTGCGCAGACGCTCCTCATCGATGCGGACGTCTGGGGCAGTGCGGTGGCGGCGAGCCTCGGCGTGCTGGACGAGTCCGCGGGCGTGGCGGCCGCGGTGCGCGCGGCCGACCACGGCGCGCTGGACGTCGACTCCCTGGCCCGCCTGTGCCCGTTCGTGGCACCGGGCCTGCGCGTGCTGTCGGGCCTGGCGCGGGCCGAACGCTGGCGCGAGCTCTCCTCTTCGAGCATCGGGGTCGTGTGGGAACAGGCGCGGCTGCTCTGCCCCTGGGTGGTGATCGACTGCGGCACCCTCGTGCCCGACGACGACGGCGCAGGTGGCTTCGACGCCCTGCTCGGACCTCGCCGCAACGCCGTTGCCACGTCGGCCATCGAGGCGGCGGACCACCTCGTCATCGTCGGTGCCGCAGAGCCGATCGGGATCGAGCGACTGGTCCAGGCGATCCTCGACCTCGATGTCCGGGTGGACCGTGCCCGCGACGCCCCGCGCACGGTCCTCGTCAACCGGCTCCGCGTCTCAGCGGCAGGACCGCGGCCGGCCGAGTCCGTCCGTGAGGCGCTGTCGCGGTTCGCCGGCGTCCTCGACCCGGTGCTCGTTCCGGATGACCGGCCGGCCTGTGACCGCGCGTTGCTCGCGGGAGCCGCCCTTCGTGAGGTCGCGCCACGCTCCCCGGCGAGGGAGGCGATCCGCGACCTCGCCCTGCTGCTCCTTGGTCGGCCTCCGGGTCCGAAGCGGCGTGAAGGAGGCTCGGTGGCCTCCCGCCTTGCGGTGCGCCGTCCGCTCCATCGCTGACGGTGATGCGCAAGACTTGGCGCATGCGCATCTATCTGCCCGCCACGCTCCGCGACCTGTCCGCTCCCGACGGCGTGGGCGCACGTCGGGCGCACGCGCTCACCGACGCGCTGCGCTCCGCGCTCGACGACGAGGACAGCGAGGCGGGGGAGCTCGCCGCACTGCTCGTCGCGGCTGACGCGAGCGTGCGGCTGATCGGCTCGGAGGGCGCGCCACCGCGGCGGTTGGTCATCGCCGCCGACGTCGCGGAGGGTGTCGTGGCCGCGACGGACGGACCGCCCTCGGCCGTGGAGGCGCCGGACGTGCCCTGGAGCGCTGTGGTGAGCTTCCACGTCGATGATGCCGACGACCCCGAGGTGGCGGATGCGGTGGCGGGGGCCGCCGCCGGCGATCCGGAGGCGTTCGAGCTGGCCGCCGAGCTGGACCTCCTCTGGTACGACGTCAGCGAGCGCGAGGACCTGCGCGGCCAGGGGTAGGCGGCGCGAGGACCCGTTGATCTCCACCGTGGACAACAGACCGGCGGCGCGCTCCAGCTGGCGGCGTTGCGACAGCTCGCGGCGTTGCGACAGCTCGCGGCGTTGCGACAGCTCGCGGCGTTGCGACAGGCCGTTCGGGTAGAAGGTGCCCCGTTCGGGTAGAAGGTGCCCCGCCAGGGTGGATACCGCCGCCCGGAGATGCCGATGCGGACGCGGGCCATGCCCCCGGGGTAGGTGCGGCGCCGATGGCCGGCGCGCGCTGGCGCCTGCGGTCAGGAGACGGCGGCCGCAGCTCCTGCCGGTTCCAGCTTGATCACGTGCGCGGCGCCGATCGAGCGGTACCGCTGGGGCGTGCAGGTGAGCAGGATCACCTGCGAGGCCGACTGCAGGGTCGAGATCATCGCGTTCATCTTGTGCAGGCGGGCCGGGTCGGAGTAGCCCATGGCGTCGTCGATGATCACGGGGACGCCGTCGACCTCGTCGACGAGACCGGCGCACGCGAGGCGGGTGATGATCGCGAGCTGCTCCTGGGCGCCGGCGGACAGATGGCCGAACTCAACGGTGGCCCCGGCCAGGGTGCGCGCCTCGATGGCGAGGTCCTCGCCGACGCGCACGTCGAAGTCGCCGCCGTAGACGATCTGCCCGAGCGCGACCACCCGGTCCCGGAACGGAGCGATATAGCGTTGCCGGGCGGTGTCCTGGTGCCGGTGGAGCACCTCGAAGAGCAGCTGGGCGGCCAGCGCGCGGGCATTGATGCGCTCGAACTCCCCACGCCGGGCCTCGACGAGGCTCTGGGCGAGGTCGAACGTCTCGCGCAGGCCCTGCTGCCCGCGCAGCTCGAGGGACACCTTGAGGTTACGTGCGTCCTCGGTCATCGTCGTCAGCTCCCCGGTCAGCCTCCCCACGAGGGCGACGGCATTGGTGCGCAGCGACTCCAGCTGGTCCGCGTTCTCGGCCGCGAGGCGGACCTCGAGCTCCTGCAGTTCCGAGCGTGCCACCGCCTCCGCAGCGATCGCCTCCGCCTCCGCAGCCTCGAGCGCGTGATCGCTGAGGTGTTCGCGCGCCGTCTGCAGCCGGGTGCGACGCTCGGCCACCTCCGCCTCCTCGATCGCGAGCTTCGTCTCGAGTGTGGTGCACGAGAGCGTGTGGGCGCTGACCCGCTCGCGGGCGGTGTCTCGCGCGCCGGTGACCTTCCCGGCCCCCGCGCGCGCCTCCCGCTCGACGGCCTGGAGCTCGCGCACCCGATCGCGCGCCTCGGGCACCCCGGACGGTAGGGCGCGATCGCCGACGGCCGCGGTGTAGGACTCCATGCGGGCCGTGAGCCGGGCGAGGTCGGCGCTGATCTCGCTCACGGACCGCTCGCCGAGCTCGTCACGCAGCGTGGCCCGCGCCTGGTCGCGGCGAGCGCGCGTCTCCCGGTCCCGGTCCAGGGCGATGCGGGCCTGCGCACGGTCGGTGACCTTCCCCTTGCGTAGCGCAGCGCCCAGCCGTTCCTGCGCCGCGGCCACAGCAGCGTCGAGATCTCCGGAGTCTCGCGCTGGGGACAGACGTGCGCGCAGCACTCCGGGGACGACGAGCTCGACGTCACGGGTGACCGCCTGGGACACCCAGGACCCGACCTCGCCGTCCAGCCGCTCACCGTCGACCTCCACCGCGACGTCGGACAACCGCTCGATGACGAGCTGTGCGGCGGAGGCGTCACGGTGCGACTCGCTGACCCGGAGATCGGTGAGTGCGCCGTCGATCGTCTCGAGGATCTCCTCGGTCAGGACCGAGTCGGCCAGCGCGGTCTCGCAGTCCTCGATCGTCGACTGCAACCCCGCGATCAGCTCGAGCGAGCGCCGCAGCCGTTCGGCGTCGACAACGTCCTGCAGGTGCTCGGCATCCTCGG
>JAENWO010000304.1 GCA_016649925.1 Actinomycetales bacterium | reverse complement strand
GTGACCTTCGGTCTGTGGTGTGGGTTCGGTCAACCCCGGCACGCGAGTGCTGGCGTTTCATCCCATATCTCGAGATATGGGATGAAACGCCAGCACTCGCGTGCCGGGGTTGACCGAACCCACACCACAGACCGAAGGTCACGAACCCATGACGCACCCCGCCGCAGCCGACCTCATCGCTCGCTCGAACCGCCTGGGCGCCGACCCGCGCAACACGAACTACGCCGGGGGCAACACCTCCGCCAAGGGCACGGACACCGACCCGGTCACGGGTGAGAACGTCGAGCTGCTCTGGGTCAAGGGCTCCGGCGGTGACCTGGGCACCCTGGAGGAGCCGGGCCTGGCCGTCCTGCGCCTGGACCGGCTGCGCGCCCTCGCGGGCGTCTATCCCGGCGTCGAGCGCGAGGACGAGATGGTCGCCGCGTTCGACTACTGCCTGCACGGCAAGGGCGGTGCGGCACCGAGCATCGACACCGCGATGCACGGCCTCGTGGCCGCCGCGCACGTGGACCACCTGCACCCGGACTCCGGCATCGCGATCGCCACCGCGGCCGACGGCGAGGCCCTCACCGAGCAGATCTTCGGCGACCGCGTCGTGTGGGTCGGCTGGCGCCGCCCCGGCTTCCAGCTCGGCCTCGACATCGCCGCCGTCAAGGAGGCGAACCCACAGGCGATCGGCTGCATCCTCGGCGGCCACGGCATCACCGCGTGGGGCGAGAGCTCCGAGGAGACCGAGGCGAGCTCCCTCGAGATCATCCGCACCGCCGAGGACTACATCGCCTCACGAGGTAGGGCCGAGCCGTTCGGCGCCGTCGTCCCCGGCTACGAGCCACTTCCCGAGGCAGAGCGTCGCGCGAAGGCGGCCGCGCTCGCCCCGGCGATCCGCGGCCTCGCGTCCACGGACGCACCTCAGGTGGGCCACTTCGCCGACGCCGACGTCGTCCTCGAGTTCATGGCCCGCGAGAAGCTCGCCCCGCTCGCCGAACTCGGCACGTCCTGCCCGGACCACTTCCTGCGCACGAAGGTCAAGCCACTGGTGGTGGACCTGCCCTCGGACGCCCCGGTTGAGGACGTCGTCGCCCGCCTCGGCGAGCTGCACGAGGCCTACCGTGCCGAGTACGCCGCCTACTACGAGCGTCACGCAGGAGAGGACTCGCCGGCGATGCGCGGTGCCGACCCGGCGATCGTCCTCGTGCCCGGCGTCGGGATGTTCTCCTTCGGCAAGAACAAGCAGACCGCCCGCGTGGCGGGGGAGTTCTACGTCAACGCGATCAACGTGATGCGCGGCGCCGAGGCCCTGAGCACCTACGCCCCGATCGAGGAGAGCGAGAAGTTCCGGATCGAGTACTGGGCGCTCGAGGAGGCCAAGCTCGCCCGCATGCCGAAGCCGAAGGCGCTCGCGACCCGCGTGGCGCTCGTCACCGGGGGCGGCAGCGGCATCGGAAAGGCGATCGCTCAGCGGCTCGCCGCGGAGGGGGCGTGCGTCGTCATCGCGGACCTCAACCTCGAGGGTGCGCAGGAGGTCGCGGACTCCCTCGGTGGGTCCGACGTCGCGATCGCGGTGCGCTGTGACGTGACGAGCGAGCCCGACGTCGTCGCTCTCGTCGACGCCGCGAACCTCGCCTTCGGTGGGGTGGACCTGGTGGTGAACAACGCCGGCCTGTCCATCTCCAAGCCGCTGCTGGAGACCACCGCGCAGGACTGGGACCTTCAGCACGACGTGATGGCGCGCGGATCGTTCCTCGTCGCCCGCGAAGCGGCCCGCGCGATGATCGCCCAGAAGCTCGGTGGGGACATCGTCTACATCGCCAGCAAGAACGCCGTCTTCGCCGGCCCGAACAACATCGCCTACTCCGCGACGAAGGCCGACCAGGCACACCAGGTGCGGCTGCTGGCCGCCGAGCTGGGTGAGCACGGGATTCGCGTCAACGGAATCAACCCCGACGGCGTCGTCCGCGGCAGCGGCATCTTCGCCGGCGGGTGGGGCGCCAAGCGGGCGGCTGTGTACGGCGTGCCGGAGGACGAGCTCGGTGCGTACTACGCCCAGCGCACGCTGCTCAAGCGTGAGGTCCTGCCTGAGCACGTCGCTGCGGCCGTGGTCGCCCTCGCCGGTGGGGACCTGAGCCAGACCACGGGTCTGCACATCCCGGTGGACTCCGGGGTGGCGGCCGCGTTCCTGCGGTAGCCGTGAGTACCTTCGCCGCCGTCGACCTCGGCGCCTCGAGCGGTCGGGTGATCCTCGGGCACGTCGAGGCCGGCGACGGTGGACCCCGGGTCCGCCTCGAGCAGGTCGCCCGATTCCCGAACACGCCCAGAGACGACGGCGGAACGCTGCGCTGGGACCTGACCCGCCTTTACCGCCACATCCTCGCCGGCCTGCGCGAAGCCGGGGAGCGCGGCCGGGTCGACGCGATCGGCATCGACACCTGGGCCGTGGACTACGGGCTGCTCGACGTCGACGGCGCCCTGCTGGCCGAGCCCGCGCACTACCGGGACGGCCGCAACGCGCTCGCCGTCCCGGCGGTGCACGCCGTCCTGCCGCCGGAGGAGCTGTACGCGATCACGGGGCTCCAGCACCAGCCGTTCAACACCGTGTTCCAGCTCGCCGCCGAGCGCGACGGCCCGCTGTGGGACCGGGCCCGCCGTCTGCTGCTCGTCCCGGACCTGCTCGGGTACTGGCTCACCGGCGAGCAGGTGATGGAGCTGACGAACGCCTCGACGACGGCGCTCCTCGACGTCGTCCGCCGTCGGCCTGCCCCCGAGATCCTGAGCCGCCTCGGGATCGACCCCGGCCTGCTCGCTCGTGTGGTCGAACCGGGAACGGTCATCGGTACCCTCACCGCCGCGGTGCAGGAGGCGACGGGCCTGGGCCCGGTGCCGGTGATCGCGGTCGGCTCGCACGACACGGCCTCGGCCGTGGTGGGCGTCCCGGCGCGGGGAGCGGACTTCGCCTACATCTCGTGCGGCACGTGGTCGCTGGTCGGTGTGGAGGTCGATGCCCCCGTGCTCACGCCCGAGAGCCGGGCGGCGAACTTCACGAACGAGCTCGGCGTCGACGGCACCGTGCGGTACTTGCGCAACGTGATGGGGCTGTGGCTGCTTCAGGAGTCGCTGCGCACCTGGCAGGAGGCCGGCGGCTCGCTCGACCTGGCCGGTCTCCTCACCGCCGCCCGGGCCGCGGAGTCCCGCCGCACCCTCATCGACGTCGACGACCCGGAGTTCCTCCCGCCCGGGGACATGCCGGCTCGGATCGCAGACCATGCCCGACGGCGGAGCCTGGCCGTGCCGCTGACCCCGCCCCAGGTGGTGCGCGCGATCCTGGACAGCCTCGCCCTGGCCCATCGCCGCGCGGTCCGCGATGCCGAGCGGTTGTCCGGGCGGACCGTCTCCGTCGTGCACATCGTGGGCGGCGGGTCGCGCAACGAGCTGCTGTGCCAGCTGACGGCTGACTCGACGGGGCTGCCCGTGCTGGCCGGCCCGGAGGAGGCCACCGCGCTCGGAAACGTGCTCGTGCAGGCGCGCGCCACCGGGGTGCTCACCGGTGACCTGGCAACGCTGCGTGCCGTCGGTGCCCGCGGCCAGGATCTGACCACGTACGCCCCCACGCTCGACGCGGACGTGAGTCGCGCCTGGGTCGACGCCGAACGACGGATCGGGAGCTACGCCGTCGGGCATGGAGCCCCAAGACGAAGGTGAGCGAGTACGTGAGCGCGCTCGCTGCGGAGGGCGACGTGGACGGCTGGGTCCTGGAGGGGGACGGCGCCCTCAGCTTCCCGCGGGGGAGGATGCGGCTGGAGAGCACGCGCGAACCCGAGGACGGGCAGGCGGCGAACATCGTCCTCTGGTGCCCCGTCGACCTGGCGGACGGAGTGGAGATCAGCTGGGACTTCTGGCCGCTGCACGAGCCCGGCCTGTGCATCCTGTTCTTCGCCGCGCGCGGTCGGGGCGGGGAGGGCGTCGGTGACCCCGCGCTCCCGGCCCGCACCGGGGAGCACGAGCAGTATCAGCACGGCGCGATCGATGCCTACCACGTCTCCTACTTCCGCCGGATGTGGGCGAGCGAGAGGTCGTTCCACACGTGCAACCTGCGCAAGAGCCACGGTTTCCACCTCGT
>JAENWO010000148.1 GCA_016649925.1 Actinomycetales bacterium | reverse complement strand
CCTGGGGCGGTTCACCGCCACCGAAGGTGTGGTGTTCATCGGCCGGGCTCAGGAGAAGACCGCGGTGTTCCGTACCGAGAAGCGTCCTAGCGGCGCGACGAGCCCTGCGAGGTCGGAGCCGACGCCGCCGAGGCCGACGATCCCCACCGTCCGCCCGGATAGGCCGGCCCCGCGGTACCGACCACGCTCCGCCCATCGCCCGCTCGTCGCAGCCCTGTGGTTCGCCATCAGCCGGTGGCTGAGCGCGAGGAGGAGCGTCAGGGCCCCGACGGCGAGTGGGCGCCGCACCGCCAAGGGGGTGTTGGTCACGACGACGCCGTGCTCGGCGAGACCGCCGAGGTCGATGCCGTCATGGCCCGCGCCGAACCGGCTGATGTGGCGCAGGCGCGGCGCGGCGACGGCAAGTTCGCGCGGGAAGTGCAGATGCCCCAAGGACAGCACAGCGTCGTAGCGCCCGATCACCTCGGCCGGCGGCACGGAACCCACGACCGGTGGCATGACCTCCCACTCCATCCCGGCAGCGATGAGCCGGTCGAGGCCGATGTCGCCGAAGATCGTGGTCCCGTCCGGCGCTGCGCCGTCGGCCGTGAGCCCGACGCGGTAACGGCTCGTCATCATGGTGTCCTCTCATAACATCTGACCTTCGTCGAGCATATCGACTCCAGATGACCACAGTGGGCCGACGGCTCCCTTGATTCATCGGATGACTGCTAGGATCTGAGAGTTGCTTCGCCGGAACCCAGGGAGACCCCACCATGACCCGCGTCACCAGTGTCGAGATCGAGGACATCCGCTTCCCCACGTCGCTGACCGCCGATGGCTCGGACGCGATGAACAAGGACGGTGACTACTCCGCCGCCTACGTCGTGCTGCGCACGGATGGTTTGGCGCCCGACGGCGAGCCCCTCGCCGGTTTCGGCCTGACCTTCACGATCGGCCGAGGCAATGACATCGTGGCCATGGCCGCACGCGAGCAGGCAGCGCAGCTCGTCGGAATGGAGGTCGAGGAGATCGTCGCTGACCTGGGCGCCGTGTACCGGGGCCTGACGGCCGACTCCCAGATCCGGTGGCTCGGGCCGGAGAAGGGTGTGATCCACCTGTCCCTGTCCGCGGTGATGAATGCTGTCTGGGACCTCGCAGCTCGCTTCGCGCACAAGCCGCTCTGGCGTCTGCTCGCCGACATGACCCCCGAGCAGCTCGTCGACGTCGCAGATCTGCGCTACCTCTCCGATGCTCTCACCCGCGAGGAAGCCATCGGACTCCTGCGCGCACAGGAGTCCGGCAAGGCCGAGCGCATCGCGGAGCTCGAACGCACCGGGTATCCCTGCTACACGACGTCGGCCGGGTGGCTCGGGTACAGCGACGAGAAGTTGCGTCGGCTGTGCCAGGAAGCGATCGACGCAGGGTACGACCACATCAAGCTCAAGGTCGGTGCCAACCTCGATGACGACATCCGACGCTGCGGCATCGCACGTGAGGTGATCGGCCCGGACCGCACCCTGATGATCGACGCCAACCAGGTCTGGGACGTCTCCCAGGCGATCGAGTGGACCAACGCGTTGGCTCCGTTCGACCTGCTCTGGATCGAGGAGCCGACCTCCCCGGACGACATCCTCGGCCACGCCGCGATCAAGCGCGGTGTCGCGCCCATCGGGGTCGCGACCGGCGAGCACTGCCACAACCGGGTCATGTTCAAGCAGCTGATGCAGGCCGGCGCGATCGACTTCTGCCAGCTTGACGCCGGACGTCTCGGCAGTCTCAACGAGATCGTTGCCGTGCTGCTTCTGGCCGCGAAGTTCGGTGTCCCGGTTTGCCCGCACGCGGGCGGCGTCGGACTGTGCGAGATGGTCCAGCACATCTCGATGCTCGACTTCATCGCGGTCTCAGGTTCGCGTGAGCGCAGAATCACCGAGTACGTCGATCACCTGCACGAGCACTTCACCGACCCGTGCATCGTGACCGACGCCGCGTACGCGCTGCCGAGCAGGCCGGGCTACTCCACCGAGATGTACGCCGCCTCGGTCGCGGAGTTCCGTTTTCCCGACGGCGCGTACTGGGCCGGGCGCCGAGCAGCCGAGGCTGCCCTGTGACCAGCGACCCCGAGGCCGCCGAGAAGTCCGCCGCGCCACGTCCGAGCCGGGACACCGGGCGCACGTCGCGTACCGACCACGTCGTCTCCGGGATCGCCCAGATGATCCTGGACGGGGACCTCACCCCGGGCGACCGGCTCCCGGTGGAGAAGGACCTGGCAGCCCGGTTCGAGGTCTCGCGCGGATCCCTGCGCGAGGCGGTCCGCGCACTGGCTGTCCTTGGCGTCGTTCAGTCGCGTCAGGGTGACGGCACCTATGTGACGAGCCTGGACCCGGCGCTGCTGGTGGGCCCGCTGGGCCTGGTCGTCGAGCTGCAGGGGGCCGGCCATGCTCTGCATGTGCATACGGTTCGTCGCCTCCTGGAGGCTGAGGCCGCGGGGCTCGCTGCCACGCGGGGGGACGCCGCGGCCGACGACGTCGCGCGCGCCCATGCGGCCCTGAGTGCCTCCGGCCAGATCCTGGACGGGTCTGGGGGGACGGTTCTCGACCACGGCGCGCTGCTCGAGGCTGACATCGCCTTCCATCGCGCGATCGCCACCGCAGCCGGCAACCCTGTGCTCGCAGCATTGATCGAAGCGCTGGCCGGACGCACCGCGCGGCACCGCCTGTGGCGGGGCACCACCGATGCCGGCGCAGACCAGCGCACCCAACGCGAGCATGAGGCGATCCTCGACGCCGTGTCCGACGGCGACCCTGAGCGCGCGCGGGTGCGCATGTCGGCGCACCTGCTTGAGGTCGAGGACTTCCTCCGCGCCCAGGCCGGCTGAACCGACCACCCTGCGGGCGGGCTCCGACTACCGGGCCAGCCAACCGCCGTCGACGGCGAGAACCTGGCCGTGCACGTACGCGGCCGCCGGTGAGGCGAGGAAGACGACCACATTGCCGATGTCCTCCGGCTGGCCCCAGCGTCCGGCCGGAATCCGCGCCGACAGCTGCTCGAGGCGCACCGGGTCGGCCAGCAGCGCGCTATTCATCTCGGTCGCCATGTACCCGGGCGCGACGGCATTGACGTTGACGCCCTTTGCCGACCACTCGTTGCACAGCGCCTTCGTGAGCTGGGCGACCGCGCCCTTGCTCGCGGCGTACGCCGGCACCCTCACGCCTCCCTGGAAGGAAAGCAGCGAGGCGAGGTTGACGATCTTGCCGTGCCCGCGCTCGAGCATAGGTCGGCCGAACACCTGGCAGAGCTGGAAGACCGAGCGGAGGTTGATGTCGATCACCCGGTCCCAGGCTTCGAGCGGGAAATCTACCGCCGGGTAACGGTCCTGGGTCCCAGCATTGTTGACCAGGATGTCCACCTGGTGCTCGGCCAGGACGTCCTGCGCGGTCGCGGCGATCGCGTCCGCGTCGGCCAGGTCCAGCGCGTAGAAGGACACCTGGCGTCCGAGCGAGTCGGCCTGCTCGGTGAGCGCCACGGGCAGCCGGTTGCGGCCGAAGACGATCACGTCCGCACCGGCCACGAGCAACGCCTGAGCGATCCCTAGACCGAGGCCACGGCCACCACCGGTGACCACCGCCGTGCGACCGGTCAGGTCGAAGGAGGCGTTCATGCGTCTGCTTTCCCAGCCAGGGGGGTGACGAGAACCTTGAGGCAGTCCTGACCGGAGGTGGCGGCGTCGAAGGCGTCCGCGACGTCTGCCAGGTCGAACGCTCTGGTCGGGAAACGGTCCAGGCTCAGGGCGTCCGATGCGATGAGTTCGATCGCTCGCGTGACGTCGGCCGACGTGTAGACCCGCACGCCCACGATCGTCTGTTCCTTGAAGCTGACGGCTTGCAGGTCCAGCGGAGTCGGTTGCTTGTAGACGCCGACCACGACGATCCGACCCAGCACCCGGGTCGTGGCGGTCAGCTCAGCGGCCACCGTCGGGTGGGCAGCGGCGTCGACCGTGATGTCCGCGCCCTCGCCGTCGGTCAACGGTTCGAGAACATCGGACATGGAGGAGCCCTCGGGGACCACGGTGAAGCCCAGACTCTCGGCCACCTGTCGGCGCCACGGGCTCGGCTCGGTGATGACCACTGTGCCAGCACCCTCGTGCCGGGCCACCAAGGCGGTCAGCACCCCGATCGGCCCAGCACCGTAGACCGCGACCGTGTCGCCGTGCTGCAGGCCGGACAGCGCCACAGCGTGCACCGCAACGGCGAGCGGCTCCGCGAGGGTTGCGGTGCGCGGGTCGACGCCGTCGGGCACCGCGTGCAGCACATCCGGCGGCAGCGCGACGTACTGCGCCATGCCGCCGGGTGCATCGATGCCGTAGAGCCCCAGGTTGCGACACACATGTGCGGACCCGTCCCGACACGCCTTGCACTGCCCGCAGCTGATCAGCGGCTCGACGGTGACGAGCGTGCCCACCGGCGGGCCGGACGCGCCGGCTTCCTCGACCCAGCCCGACATCTCGTGCCCCATCACGAGGGGCGCTTCGGCTCGCGGGTGCTTGCCGTGGAAGATCGACAGGTCGGTGCCGCAGATCCCGTCGTAGGCAACCTTGACCAGCGCCCAGCCGTCGGGCACCGCGGGCAGCGGGAGCTGGCGCACCTCGATCTCGTCTTTCGCAGTCCACACCGCGGCCGTCATGGTGGTCATCTCAGGGCTCCGTTCCTACTCACGAAGGGCGCGCAACCGACGTTGCGGCCCGGGTTACCCAGCACCTCGGGGTTGACGATGTTGCGTGGTGCCCGCCGGGCGCAGACGTCCACGACGTTGGCCACGGTGCGCCGCTTGAGCTCGCCGTAGGACTCCTCCGTGTACCAGGCCAGGTGCGGGGTGAGCACCACCGAGTCGAACGTCGTCAGCGGATGGTCGGGCGGCAACGGCTCGGTCTCGTGCACGTCTATCCCGGCGCCGCGGATGGTGCCGGTGGCCAGGGCATCGACCAGGGCCGGGGTGTCCACCACGCCCCCGCGGCTGGTGTTGACGAGAATCGCGTCCGATCGCATCCGGGCGAACTCGGCGGCACCGATCATGCCGCGCGTCGTATCGTCGAGTGGAGTGTGCAAAGAGATCACCTGGGACCGCTCGAGCACCTCGTCGAGGGTCACCGACGTGACGCCGTGGTACACCGGATCGCCCGGCGGTGCAGCGATGTCGTACCCGATCACCTCGTACCCCAGCCCTGCGGCCTTGCGCGCCGTCGCTGATCCGATCAGACCCACACCAACAACTCCGAACACACGTGCCCGGGTCTGATACAGCGGGCGAACGGCGGCCAGGTCGAACGACCCCGCACGCAGTCCCCGGTCCAGCCGTGGGATACCGCGTGCCACCGCCAGAGCCATGCCGATCGCATGGTCCGAGACCGACTCGGTGCCGTAGTCCGGCACGTTGCACACCGCAATCCCACGTGCGGTCGCTGCCGCAACGTCAACCGAGTCCACGCCGACGCCATAACGCCCGATTGCGCGCAAGCGTGGCAGTGCATCCATGACGTCGGCCGTGATCTGGGCGTACTGAACCAGGATCGCGTCGGCGTCCGCGGCATTCGCCACGAGCTCGGCGGATGAGCCCGACCGGGTCAGGACCAGCTCGACACCGGCCGGATCGGTGACCTCGTGCTCCGCCGCGAAGGTGTCGTGGTCGCATTCCGTGATGACGATCTTCACGTCACTCCTCGCAGCTGCTCGCTCGGTGGTCATCGGGCCAACCATCCGCCGTCAACCGGGAGGATCACGCCGTTGACGTAGTCCGCGGCGCGCGAACACAGGAAGAGCACCGGCCCGGCGATGTCCGAGGGCCGGGCCCAGCGACCAGCAGGGATGCGGCCCAGAATCTCACGGCTACGGTCCGCGTCCTCGCGTAGGTCGTGGGTGTTCGCCGTGGCGACGTACCCCGGTGCCACGGCGTTGACGTTGACCCCGGACGCGGCCCACTCGTTGGCGAGCGACCTGGTGAGTCCGGCAACACCTGACTTCGACGACGTATACCCCGCGACGTTGATGCCGCCCTGAAAGCTCAGCATCGAGGCGATGTTGACGATCTTGCCGTGCCCGCGCTCGACCATCGTGCGTCCGACCTCGCGGGAGAGAACGAACACCGAACGTAGGTTGACATTGAGCACGTAGTCGAAGTCCTCGTCGGAGTGATGCGCTGCCGGGCCTCGCCGGATCGTGCCTGCGTTGTTGACCAGGATGTCCACCTCGTGGCCCGCGAGGTCCGCAGCGAGAGCGGTGACCTCGCTCGGTACGGAGAAGTCCGCGCTCAGCGGCACGAAGGTGCGTCCGTACTGCTCCACCGCAGTACGGACGTCGCTGTCGCCGTCAGGCATCCCGTGGCTCACGCCGACGATGTCGGCCCCGGCGGCGGCGAGCCACTCGGCGATGGCCATGCCGATGCCCCGCCTGGCTCCGGTGACCACCGCGAGCTGTCCCCGCAGACCGAGGAGGTGCT
>JAENWO010000102.1 GCA_016649925.1 Actinomycetales bacterium | reverse complement strand
TCCTGGCCGGACTTCAGCGACGGCGCCGTGGCGCCGTCGGGCCGGCGGGCCTCGGGTGCGGACCCCGGGGCGACGACGAGGTGCCCGGCTGGCTCGCCGCAGCCTATGAAACAGCTTGAGGATCCCCGCTAGACTCCTCGGTACAGGCATCGACCCGGAGATCACCGGTGAGCCTTTCGGATGAACGGTCCGCGCCAGCATGGGTGGGCTTACTAGAACCGGACGGGTAGGCCCGTCACAGCCGTCGTGGAGCGGTCGCGCCACCGCCGGGAGATCCGGTGGGACGCGGCAAGCGAGGTGGTACCGCGGTACGCCCCGACCTCGGGTGCGCATCGTCCTCGTCCGGAAAGTGCAGCCGTAGGACGAGAAGGAACCGCGAAGATGGCCACCCAGCCAACCAAGCACTACCCCCGCCACACCGAGGCGAGCGGCGTCGTGCCCTCACCGAACCTCCCCGAGCTCGAGGAGGAGGTGCTCGCGTTCTGGAAGGCCGATGGCACGTTCCAGGCCTCGATCGACAATCGCGACGCGGGCGAGAACGGCGAATGCGAGTTCGTCTTCTACGACGGCCCGCCGTTCGCGAACGGCCTGCCGCACTACGGCCACCTGCTCACCGGGTATGTCAAGGACGTCGTCCCGCGCTTCCAGACGATGCTCGGCCGCCGCGTGGAGCGCCGCTTCGGCTGGGACACCCACGGTCTGCCCGCCGAGCTCGAGGCGGAGCGGATCCTCGGCATCACCGACAAGT
Source organism: Actinomycetales bacterium (assembly GCA_016649925.1). Taxonomy (GTDB): domain Bacteria; phylum Actinomycetota; class Actinomycetes; order Actinomycetales; family Beutenbergiaceae; genus JAENWO01. The sequence goes on along the minus strand of JAENWO010000102.1, from coordinate 7,273 downwards.
CCCAGATCGAGGAGATGGGCATCGAGGCGTTCAACGAGGCGTGCCGCGACTCGGTGCTGCAGTACACGAAGGAGTGGGAGGAGTACGTCACCCGCCAGGCCCGCTGGGTCGACTTCGAGAACGACTACAAGACGCTCGACATCTCCTACATGGAGTCGGTGATCTGGGCGTTCAAGCAGCTCTACGACAAGGGTCTCGCCTACGAGGGCTACAAGGTGCTGCCGTACTGCTGGCGCGACCAGACGCCGCTGTCCAACCACGAGCTGCGCATGGACGACGACGTCTACCAGATGCGCCAGGACCCGGCCCTGACCGTCGGGCTTCGCCTGGAGACCGGCGAGCTCGCGCTCATCTGGACCACGACGCCCTGGACCCTGCCGTCCAACCTGGCGGTCGCCGTCGGGGGCGAGATCTCCTACGTCGTCGTCTCACCGACCGAGGGTGCCCTCGTGGGAGAGCGGGTGCTGCTCGCCGCCTCACGGCTGGCGTCCTACGCCCGCGAGCTCGGCGAGGAGCCGGAGGTGCTCGAGCGGCTCACCGGGTCCCAGCTCGCCGGGCGCTCCTACACCCCGCCGTTCCCGTACTTCCTCGGGCACGCAGGCGCCCACCGGATCCTGGTTGCGGACTTCGTCTCGACCGAGGACGGCACCGGTCTGGTCCACCTCGCCCCCGCCTTCGGTGAGGACGACATGGAGGTCTGCGGCGCGGCCGGTATCACCCCCGTGGTCCCCGTCGACGCCGGTGGCAAGTTCACCGCCGAGGTCCCCCAGTACGCCGGCCTGCTGGTGTTCGACGCGAACCCGAAGGTGATCGCCGACCTCAAGGCCGGCACCGGAGCGCTCGCGAGCGTCGCACCCGAGGTGCGTGCCGTCGTCGTGCGCCACGAGACGTACGACCACTCCTACCCGCACTGCTGGCGCTGCAAGAACCCGCTGATCTACAAGGCGGTCTCCTCGTGGTTCGTGCGCGTCACCCAGCTCCGGGACCGGATGGTGGAGCTGAACGAGCAGATCACCTGGGTGCCCGACCACATCAAAGAGGGCCAGTTCGGCAAGTGGCTCGCGAACGCCCGCGACTGGTCGATCTCCCGCAACCGCTACTGGGGGACCCCGATCCCGGTCTGGGTGAGCGACGATCAGACGTACCCGCGGATCGACGTCTACGGCTCGGTCGCCGAGCTCGAGGCGGACTTCGGCGCGGACGTCGCGGACCTGCACCGCCCGTTCATCGACGAGCTGACGCGCCCGAACCCGGACGACCCGACGGGGGGGTCCACGATGCGGCGCATCCCCGACGTGCTGGACGTCTGGTTCGACTCCGGGTCGATGCCCTTCGCCCAGGTGCACTACCCGTTCGAGAACGCGGACTGGTTCGAGAACCACTACCCGGGTGACTTCATCGTGGAGTACGTCGGGCAGACCCGCGGCTGGTTCTACACGCTGCACATCCTGGCCACCGCCCTGTTCGACCGGCCGGCTTTCCGCACCTCGGTCTCGCACGGCATCGTGCTCGGCTCGGACGGGCGCAAGATGAGCAAGTCGCTGCGCAACTACCCCGACGTCAACGAGGTCCTCGACCGCGACGGCGCGGACGCGATGCGCTGGTTCCTGATGGCCTCCCCGATCCTGCGCGGCGGGAACCTCGTCGTCACCGAGGAGGGCATCCGGGAGAACGTGCGGCAGGTGATGCTCCCGCTGTGGAACACCTGGTACTTCTTCAGCCTGTACGCGAACACGACGCACGACGGCGCAGGTCTGGACGCGCGGGCCCCTCGCCCCGAGGAGGTGCCCGGCCTGGCCGCCATGGACCGGTACCTGCTCGCCCGCACCCGCGACCTCGCGGTGGGCGTGCGCGCGGACCTACTCGCCTACGACGTCCCGGGTGCCTGCGCCCGGGTGCGCGACCACCTCGACCTGCTGACGAACTGGTACGTGCGCACCTCCCGTCAGCGCTTCTGGGACGAGGACTCCGGTGCCTACAACACCCTGTACACCGCGCTGGAGATCCTCACCCGGGTGATGGCCCCGCTCGCGCCGCTGCTCACCGAGGAGGTCTGGCGCGGCCTGACCGGCGGACGCAGCGTGCACCTGACGGACTTCCCCGACGTCGAGGCCGCAGCCGCGGACCCCGCCGCGGACCCGACGGCGGCCGCCCTGGTGGCCGACGACGAGCTGGTGGCCGCGATGGACGCCGTCCGCGACGTCGTCTCCACCACGCTCGGCCTGCGCAAGGCGAACAAGCTGCGCGTGCGCCAGCCGCTGCGGGGCGCCCGCGTCGTGGTCTCCGACCCGGCCGCGCTCGCCCCGTTCACCGACCTCATCGCCGACGAGGTCAACCTCAGGTCCGTGCAGGTGCTCGACCTCGCCGAGGGCGCCGCGTCCGACTACGGCGTCTACACGAAGCTCACGGTCAACGCCCGGGCCGCCGGGCCGCGTCTGGGCCGAGACGTCCAGCGCGTCATCCAGGCCGCCCGCGCGGGTGGCTGGGAGCAGGACGAGGCAGGGCACGTCGTCGTCGACGGCATCGCTCTGGAGGAGGGCGAGTACACGCTGACCACCGAGATCGAGGACCGCTTCGGGGACATGATCGCGGCCGGGGTGCTCGGCGGCGGCGGGTTCGTGGTGCTCAACCTCGAGCTGGACGACGAGCTGATCGGCGACGGCTACGCCCGCGACGTGGTGCGCCAGGTCCAGGACGCGCGCAAGGCGGCCGACCTGCACGTGGCCGACCGCATCACGCTGCGCCTCGCGGTGCCGAGCCAGTGGGCCGAGGCGGTGGCCGAGCGCAAGGACTTCATCGCTGCCGAGACGCTCGCGCTCGAACTGGTGGTCGATCCCACCCGGATGGACTCCGTGGACGGCGACCACACGGTCGGCATCGAGATCGAGAAGGTGGACGGATGGCGCTAGTCAGTCACCGGTACGGCGGAGCCGACGGGGGCAACCCCGGACGTTCGGCCGCCGAGATCGCGGCAGAGAAGCAGGCCGAGTCCGAGGCCAAGGCCATCTACCGGGACATCCTGGGCCGGGCCCCCGAGCACGACTTCGACCCGACGATCGAGCGGGTCAAGTCCCTGATGTCGCTGCTGGGGGACCCGCAGCGATCCTTCCGGGCGATCCACCTCACGGGGACGAATGGCAAGACGTCCACGGCGCGGATGATCGAACGGCTGCTGCGCGAGCTCGGCCTGCGCACCGGCCGGTTCACGTCGCCGCACCTGCACTCCGTGCGGGAGCGGATCGCGATCGACGGGGAGTCGATCTCCGCGGTCCGGTTCGTGGAGGTGTGGCGGGACGTCGAACCGTACGTGGCGATGGTGGATGCCGAGCTGGCCGGGCGTGGCGAGTCGCAGCTGAGCTTCTTCGAGGTGCTCACCGGGTTGGCGTTCGCGGCGTTCGCGGACGCACCGGTGGACGTCGCTGTCATCGAGGTCGGGATGGGCGGGGAGTGGGACTCCACGAACGTGGTCGACGCCGAGGTGGCTGTGGTCACGCCGATCTCCCGAGACCACGAGCGTTGGCTCGGCCACACGCTCGCCGAGATCGCGACCGTGAAGTCCGGGATCATCAAGGCGCTCGACCCGCCGGCCGTCGTCGTCACGGCGGAGCAGCGCGAGGAGGTCGCCACGGTCATCGCCGACGCCGCGCGGTCCCGGGGTGCCCGGGTCGTGGCCGAGGGATACGACATCGACGTCGCCGAGCGGACCGTCGCCGTCGGTGGCCAGGTGATCAACCTGCGGGGCACCGGCGGCCTGTATACCGAGATCTTCCTGCCGCTGCACGGCGCCCACCAGGCGCAGAACGCGCTCCTCGCGCTCGCCTCCGTCGAGGCGTTCCTCGGCGGGGGAGCGCTCGACCCTGCTGTGGTCGAGGTCGCGTTCGCCGAGGTGGACGCACCCGGCCGGCTGGAGATCGTGCGGCGCAGCCCCACCGTGCTCGTGGACGCGGCGCACAACCCGGCCGGCGCGGAGGTGCTCGTCGCCGCTCTGGAGGAGGCGTTCGCCTTCTCGCGGCTCGTCGGCGTGGTCGGTGTGATGGCGGACAAGGACGCCGAGGGCATCCTCTCGGTCCTCGAGCCCGAGCTCGCCGAGGTCGTCATCACGCATTCCAGCTCGATGCGCTCGATGGATGTCGACGACCTCGCCGAGATCGCCCGGGACGTGTTCGGGGAGGACCGGGTGCACGTGGCCGAACGCCTCGACGACGCGCTCGCCCTGGCGGTGGACCTGACCGAGAACGACGACCGCCTCGGCGGCACGGGTGTGCTGGTGGCCGGCTCCGTCATCCTCGCTGCCGACGCGCGGGCGATGTTCGGGCGGGCGTAGGAGTTCCCGGAAAGGCCCTTGCTCACCGCCCCCTGGGCTGTATGTTCCAGGAACGGGGGGCACAAGGGGGTTCCTCGCAGGGCGATGAGCGGCCGGCTGCGCAGCTGCTGATGGTGATCCCGGCGCTGATCTCGGCGAGCTCCGGCGCCCGCTCGAGGACGGTGACGTCCCAGCCGGGCCGCCGGCGACACGAGTCCCAGGCCGGCCGCGGCGCCGTGCACGTCGTCCCAAACTCTGTGCAACTCTGCCCGGTTGGGTACAGAGTTGGACCCACAGTCGTCCCACCCGCCGGCGCGTCAAGAACCCGGCGAAATGCGAAGGAGCATAGTCATGAAGAAGTTGATCAACGATGCGCACGTCGTCGTCGCCGAGAGCGTCGAGGGCTTCGTCCAGGCACACGCCGATCTGGTCAAGAGCAGCGGGAACCCCGAGGAGCTGTTCGTCTCGCGGGCCGGCGGCGCGGTGCAGGGCAAGGTGGGTCTGGTCAGTGGTGGCGGCAGCGGGCACGAACCGCTGCACGCCGGCTTCGTGGGCAAGGGCATGCTCGACGCCGCGGTCCCCGGCCCGGTCTTCACCTCGCCGACGCCGGACCCGATCCTGGCCGCCACGAAGGCCGCCGACGGCGGCGCGGGCGTCCTGCACATCGTGAAGAACTACACCGGCGACGTGCTGAACTTCGAGACCGCAGCCGAGCTGGCCGAGGCCGAGGACATCCTGGTCAAGGCGATCGTCGTCAACGACGACGTCGCCGTCCAGGACTCGCTCTACACCGCCGGCCGCCGCGGCGTGGCCGGCACTGTCCTGGTGGAGAAGATCGCCGGCGCCGCAGCCGAGCGCGGTGACGACCTCGACGGCGTCCTCGCGATCGCCACCCGGGTGAACGACAACGTCCGCTCGATGGGTGTCGCGCTCACCGCCTGCATCGTCCCGCACGCCGGGAAGCCGTCCTTCGACCTCGCCGACGACGAGATCGAGATCGGCATCGGCATCCACGGCGAGCCGGGCCGCAAGCGCATCAAGGCGGTCAGTGCCGACGAGACCACCGACCTGCTCCTGACCCCGATCGTCGAGGACCTCGGACTGTCCGGTGGTGAGAAGGTCGTGCTGTTCGTCAACGGCATGGGCGGCACGCCGTCGTCCGAGCTCTACATCGTCTACCGCCGCGCGCGCAGCCAGCTCGAGGCCAAGGGCGTCACCGTGGAGCGTTCCCTCGTCGGGAACTACATCACGTCTCTGGAGATGCAGGGCTGCTCGATCACCCTGCTGCGCCTGGACGACGAGCTCACTGAGCTCTACGACGCTCCGGTGGACACCCCCGCGCTGCGGTGGGGCGCCTGATGGCGGACACGCTCGACATCGCCTGGGCGACCGACTGGGTCAAGGCGTGCGCCGCCGTCGTCGCCGAGCACCGGATGGAGCTCATCGACCTCGACCGGGCCATCGGTGACGGTGACCACGGCGAGAACCTCGACCGCGGCTTCAAGGCCGTCCTGGTCAAGCTCGAGGCCGCGGAGCCCGCGACGGTGGGCGACGTGCTCAAGCTGGTCGCGACAACCCTGATGTCCACCGTCGGCGGGGCCGCCGGCCCCCTCTACGGCACGGCGTTCCTGCGTGCAGCGAAGACGGCCGACGGCGCGACGATCGACGCCGCGGGTGTCGCGGACCTGCTCGCCGCGGGCGTGGAGGGCATCGTCGCGCGCGGCAAGGCTGAGGTGGGCGACAAGACGATGGTCGACGCGTGGGCGCCGGCGGTCGAGGCGGCCCGGGCCGCGGCCGAGGCGGGCAAGACGGCGACCGAGGCGCTCCGTGCGGCTGCCACCGCAGCGCGCACCGGCGCTGAGACCACCGACCCGCTCGTCGCCCGCAAGGGTCGGGCCAGCTACCTGGGTGAACGGGCCATCGGGCATCGAGACCCCGGCGCGGAGTCCAGCGCGATGCTGCTCGAGGCCGCTGCCGACGTGGCGGAGGGGGGCGGATGACGGCCTCCACCGGGCTCGTCCTCGTCTCGCACTCCGCGCAGCTGGCGGCCGGGGCCGTCGAGGTCGCCGCGCAGATGGCACCGGACGTCCTCGTCCGTGCCGCCGGCGGCACCGGCGACGGTCGGATCGGGACCAGCTACGACCTTGTCGAGCAGGCCGTCACCGGCCTGCTCGACGAGGGGGCATCGGCCGTGGTGGTGCTCACCGACCTCGGGTCGGCCACCCTGACCGCCGAGTCCGTACTCGAGGCGCTCGACGACGAACGGGTGGTCCTCGCCGACGCCCCGTTCGTCGAGGGCGCGGTCGCGGCAGCTGTGGCTGCGCAGAGCGGCGGTGACGCCGCGGCCGTGCGGGCCGCGGCGCTCACGGCCATCGCCGCGTTCACGCCGGCTGTGCCCGCCACGGCGGCCGAGGGGGCAACCGCGACCGGGACGTCGGACGCGGCGGTGGCTGCGCCGTCGGACGCGGCGGTGACTGCGCCGTGGGGCGCGCAGGACGGAGCGGTCAGGCGCACGATGGTGTTGCGCAACCGGCTCGGGCTGCACGCCCGGCCGGCCGCGATGCTGGCGCGCAAGGCTGCCGACTTCGACGCCGAGATCCTCATGAACGGCGTGGACGCCTCCAGTGTGCTCGCCATCATGGGCCTGGGACTCACCGGCGGTGCCGAGCTCACCTTCGAGGCGAGCGGGCCCCAGGCAGACAAGGCGCTCGAGGTCATCGCCGCCGACGTCGAGGCGGGCTTCGGCGAGGAATGATCAGCCCTCGGGTTGCGCGGGCTGCACGGAGAGCTCGCGCAAGCCGAAGTAGTAGGAACTCATCCCGGCGGGGGCGCACGGGCACACGTTGGACTGCAGCCACATCGAGGTGCCGTCCTCGCTGATGAACTTCGACGGCACTGTCACCCCGTAGCCGCCGTGCCGGTCCTGGGTCCAGGGTCCAGGGGTACGGTCCGAAGTCCTCCGAGTGGAAC
>JAENWO010000286.1 GCA_016649925.1 Actinomycetales bacterium | reverse complement strand
GCAGGGATGTCCGTCGCCGCAGACGAGGCAGGGATGTCCGTCGCCGCAGACGAGGCAGGGATGTCCGTCTCCGCAGACGAGGCAGGCGTCGTCGGCGCGGCGCGCGGTTCCGGATCCCCGACCGGCGAGGGCTAGGGCGCGTGTACGCACTCACGAACCCGTCGATGCGCTACGCCTGGGGATCTCTCGACGCGATTCCGGCGCTGATGGGCGTGGAACCTGACGGCCGGCCCCTCGCCGAGGTGTGGATGGGAGCACATCCGGCGTCGCCGTCGATGGTGTCGCTCGACGGTGAGCAGGTGAGGCTGGACGAGCTCATCGCCCGTTCCCCCCAGACGGTGTTCGGGGCGGAGACGGCGCGGGAGCAGGGACCGCGCCTGCCGTTCATGGCCAAGCTCCTCGCTGCGGGCCGGCCGCTCTCGCTGCAGGTCCACCCGAACAAGGAGCAGGCCGTGGAGGGCTACCGGTGTGAGGATGCCGCCGGTCTGGCCCTCACCGACCCCCGGCGCAGCTACCGCGACCGCTCGGACAAGCCCGAGATGCTCTACGCCCTGAGCCCGTTCGAGATGCTGGCAGGCTTCCGACCGCTCGACGTCAGTCGCGAGCTCCTCGCCGGTCTCGAGGTCGATGAGCTCACACCCGTCGTCGACGCGCTGAGGGGACCCGGTGAGGCGCTGCGCTCGGCCCTGACGTTGCTCCTGTGCGCCCCGGGCGAGGAGCAGCGGGCCCTCACCCGCGCCGTCGTCGACAGCGCCCGCGAACGTCGCCGGACCCGACCCGGGTACCAGCTGGTGGACGACCTGGCGAAACACCATCCGCACGACGTCGGTGTCGTCGTCTCCCTCTTCCTCAACCGTGTCCGGCTCGAGCCGGGCGAGGCGGTGTTCGTGCCCCCGGGCATGATCCACTCCTACCTCGACGGGCTGGGTCTGGAGATCTTGGCGGCGTCCGACAACGTCCTGCGCGCAGGGTTGACCGAGAAGCACGTCGACCCCGTCGAGCTGCTCCGGCTCGTGACGGTCAGCCCCGGTGAGCCACCACGGCTGCAGCCCAAGATCACCGGCGAGGTGGCCAGCTTCGTGGCTCCGGTCCCTGACTTCGCGCTGTGGACGTACCGGCCCGGGCCCCGCGACGCTTCGGGGCGCGGCGACGCCTCGGGGCGCGGCGACGCCTCGGGGCGCGGCGACGCCGTAGCCGCGCCGTCCGCGGGCGCGCGCATCGCCGTCTGCTGTGCCGGTCGGGCGACGCTGACCTGCGGCGACGAGCGGCTCGAGCTCGGTCCAGGTCAGGCGGCGTTCATCCCGGACGGGGACGGCCCCCTCCGGGTGGTCGCGACCGGGCTGCTCGCGGTGGTGCTCAGCCGGCCGTGACGTTGAGGAGCTCGGTGCCCGCGAGGTAGCGCCGCAGGTTCTCCTCGATGAGCCCCTCGGACTCCTGCGGCCGACCACCGGCGGAGTGCGGTGTGATGATCAGGTTCGGCGCGTCCCACAGCGGGGAGTCGGCCGGCAACGGCTCGTGCGAGAACACGTCCAGGGCGGCGCCGGCGATCGTGCCGTCGGCCAGGGCGGCGACGAGGGCATCCTCGTCCACCGTGGCGCCGCGGCCGACGTTGACGAACCAAGCGTGCCGGGGCAGCGCGGCCAGGATCTCGGCGTCGACCACGTGCGCGGTGCCCTCCAGCGCCGGGAGGATGTCGACGAGCACATCGGTCCGGGCCAGCTCGTCCGCCAGGTCCTCGTCGGTGACGACCCGGTAGCCGAGGCGCTCGCCCGCGGTGGTGGCGACGCCCGTGACGTGGGCGCCGAGCGCCGAGAGGTACTGCGCGAGCTGCTGCCCGATGCCACCGAAGCCCCAGATCAGGACGTGGGCGCCGCGCAGCGTGCTGAACCTGGTGGTGGTGGGATTGGCCTGATTGCCGCCGATGCCGCCGTCCCAGCGGCGCTCGGCCTGGGCGGCGAACGCGAGGTCGAAGCGGCGGGCCGCCGCGAGGATCAGGCCGAGGGTGTGCTCGGCGACCGGGAGGTCGTGCAGACCGCGACCCGAGGTGATGGTGACGTCGGGGGAGAAGCCGGCGGCGTGGACACCGTCCGTGCCGGCCATCAGTCCCTGGATCCAGCTCAGGTGCGGCAGCTCGTCCGGGAGGGTCGCCAGCCGGTCGCGGCTGGATCCCCAGAGCACGATCGCCTCGGCGTCGCGGTGCTCGTGCGGGATGGGGGAGGTGACGTCGAAGACCACCGTCGTGACGCCGTCGGGCACTCTGGGGTGGAGCGGGATGGCATCCGGGAGGAGGAGCTTCATTCGGACCTGCCCCGATCGTCGATGAGGTGCATCTGGTGGGCCCACCAGAAGCCGAAGCCGCCGAAGACGATGCCCACCACGCAGATCAACGCGTAGCCGCCGTTCACGCTCGTCCCGAGCAGGTGGAGGATGCCGAGGACGGCCAGGCCGGCGAGCCACGCGATGGTGCCGAGGGTGAAGAGCGCATTCATGTTCACCCGTGCCGGCGCGAGCTCCTGGTGGGTCTGAAGGGGATCGAGTCGGCGCACGCCCCGATCGTATGAGACGCGGTACCCAGAAGTCTCATCTTCTGGGATCATTTCGGCTCATGACGTCCCCCACGCGCACCACGCGATCCACGCCCTCCGCGGCGCCGTCCGGTTTCGCCGGCAGCCTCGACCGTTTCTTCAAGATCGCGGAGCGTGGCTCCACCCTCGGGCAGGAGGTCCGCGGCGGCCTCGTCACGTTCTTCGCGATGAGCTACATCATCGTGCTGAACCCGCTGATCCTCGGCACGATCCCCGACGGCACCGGCCAGTTCCTCGGCGGCGACCCGAACACGTCCGTGGCGAAGGTCGCGGCAGCCACTGCCCTGATCGCGGGCATCATGACGATCCTGATGGGCGTCGTGGCGAACTTCCCGCTGGCCCTGGCGGCCGGGCTTGGCCTCAACGCCGTCGTCGCCTTCTCGATCGCGCTCATCCCGGACATGACCTGGCCGGACGCGATGGGCATCGTGGTGCTCGAGGGCCTTATCATCCTCGTGCTCGTCCTCACCGGGTTCCGGGAGGCCGTCTTCAGGGCCGTCCCGGTGGAGCTCAAGACCGCGATCAGCGTCGGCATCGGCCTCTTCATCGCCTTCATCGGGCTCGTCGACTCCGGCATCGTGCGGATCCCGGCGTCGCTGGCCGTCCCGGTGGAGCTCGGCCTCGGCGGTTCGCTGACCGGCTGGCCGACGCTCGTGTTCGTGGCGGGCCTCCTCGTCGCCATCGTGCTGTGGGTCAAGAAGGTCCGCGGAGCGCTCCTCATCGCGATCGTCGCGGCCACGATCTTCGCCGTGATCGTCGAGGCCGTGGCGCACGTCGGCAAGCAGAACCCGGACGGCTCCAACGCCACCGGCTGGGAGCTGAACTCCCCGGCCCTGCCCGCCTCCCCGGTGGCCGTGCCCGACTTCTCCCTGCTCGGCCAGTTCTCGCTCTTCGGCTCGATCGAGAAGATCGGCATCCTCGCCGTCGTGCTCCTCGTCTTCTCCCTCCTCCTCGCGGACTTCTTCGACACGATGGGCACGATGGTCGCCGTGGGCGGCGAGGCGAAGCTGCTCGACGCCGACGGCAACCCGCCGAAGACCCGCGCCATCCTCGTGGTGGACTCCGTGGCGGCCGCCGCGGGTGGAGCGGGCTCGGTCTCGTCCAACACGAGCTACATCGAGTCCGCCGCGGGCGTGGGCGACGGCGCGCGCACCGGCCTGGCCTCGGTGGTCACCGGCATCGCGTTCCTGCTCGCGACATTCCTCTCCCCGATCGTGGACATGGTGCCGTTCGAGGCCGCGACCCCGGCCCTCGTGCTCGTCGGTTTCCTGATGATGACCCAGGTGACCGGCATCAACTGGAAGAACCTCGAGGTGGCCATCCCGGCGTTCCTCGTCATCGTCCTGATGCCGTTCACCTACTCGATCACGGCCGGCATGGGCGCGGGCTTCATCGCCTACGTCGTCATCAAGGTCGCGCTCGGCAACGCGAAGGCCGTGCACCCCCTGATGTGGGGCGCCGCGGTGCTGTTCGTCCTGTACTTCGTGCGCGGGCCGCTGCAGGCGCTCGTCTCCTGACGGGCCGCCGAGTCCCGTCCTCTCGGTGTATCGAAGGCGCTGTCCTGGTCGCCAGAACAGCCCCTTCGCCGTGACTGCGGCGCTGCGGCGCCCGTGGGCCTGCCGCGGCCCGGGCGCCTGCAGCCCTCAGGCCTCCGCGGCGAGGAGCTCGGAGCGCGTCCCGCCGATGGCTCGGGACCCGGCGCGCGTCCCGGCCCCCCGCGGGGCTGATCGACTCGCCAGAGCATCACGCG
>JAENWO010000496.1 GCA_016649925.1 Actinomycetales bacterium | reverse complement strand
GTGGGCGCGGTGTCCCCGGCGCGGGTGTCCCCGGCGCGGGTGTCCGAGCCGAGCCGGGGCCCGGTCGGGACGTCGGGGGAGTCGCTGGCCGCGCCGTCGTCCGGCTCCTTCGCCGTGGACGGGGTGCTGCTCGCCGCGCCGTCGGCCGGTACCCCGTCCTCGAGGATCTCGCTCGGGACAGGCTCGGATGGTCGGCTCACTCGCATGAGTCTAAGTGGGGCAGACTGGCTCCGTGCCCCAGGACAGTTCCCCCGATCCGTCCCTGACGGTGGGCGGCGCCGAGGGCGTCATCGTGCTCGCCGGGACGCCGATCGGCGACGCGGGGGATGCTCCGCCCCGGCTGCTCGACGTCCTTGCCCGTGCGGACCTGATCGCTGCCGAGGACACTCGCCGCCTGAGGGCGCTCGCGAAACGCCTCGAGGTGCCGATCACCGCGCGGGTCGTCAGCTATCACGAGCACAACGAGAGTGAGCGGGCCGCCGTGCTCGTCGAGGCGGCGCAAGCAGGGGCCACCGTGCTCGTCGTCTCGGACGCCGGCATGCCGGGCGTCTCGGATCCGGGGTTCCGCGTGGTGCGAGCCGCCGCCGAGGCCGGGGTCCGGGTTACGGCGGTGCCGGGCCCGAGTGCGGTGCTCACCGCGATCGCCCTCTCCGGGCTGGCCAGTGACAGGTTCTGCTTCGAGGGCTTCGTCCCGCGCCGCTCCGGCGATCGGTCGCGAACGCTGGACCAGCTGGCTGGGGAGCAGCGCACGATGGTCTTCTTCGAGTCCCCCCACCGCATCGGGCCCACGCTGGAGGCGATGGCGAAGGCGTTCGGACAGGACCGCCAGGCGGCGGTGTGCCGTGAGCTGACGAAGACCTACGAGGAGGTCCGCCGTGGGCCGCTGACCGAGCTGGCCACCTGGGCGCAGGGCGGGCTGCGAGGTGAGATCACGGTGGTGGTCGCCGGCGCGGTACCGGTCGTTGCCGAGCCGGCTGACCACCTCGCGGCAGTGCTGGAGCGGATCGCCGCGGGGGAGAGGCTCAAGGAGGCGGCCGCGGCCGTCGCGGCCGAGGCCGGCGTGAGCCGGCGCGCGCTCTACGAGGCCGCTCTGAAAGCGCGGTAGCGAGGGCTCAACGGACGCCGTCGTGCCTCACGCGGTTGTGGTCTTCCAACCCGCGCCCAGGCCGACGTGCGCAGCGTGCTGCGCCTACCGCTCCACTGTTCCGCCGCGACGGCATCATCACGGCCCTACGGGCGCGCGCTCGGCGTCTTCGCCGACGACGTCCGGGAGTTCGTGGAACAATTCGCCGTGCCCGCCGTGCCCGCCGTGCCCGCCGTGCCCGCCGTGCCCGCCGCGGTCGCCGTGGTCGGCTCGCGGACGGTCAGTACGCCGGCGAGGTGGCGAGCTCGATCCCCGCGGTGGACATCTCGTCCCGGGCCGCCTCGCCCTGGTCCTGGCTCACGGGGACGGTGAGGTCGGTGAAGACCCGGGTGGCCAGGCCGAGCCGGTGCGCGTCGAGTGCGGTCTGCTTGACGCAGTGCGACTCGGCGATACCCACGACGTCGACCGCCGTGATCCCGGCCGCGAGCAGGTGCTCGGCGAGCGTGCGGCCCTCGGGGTCCACGCCCTCGAACCCCGAGTAGGCGGCCTCGTAGGCGCCCTTCTTCACCGAGACGTCGGGGTGGAGATCCGCCAGCGCGGGGTGGAGCTCGGCCTCCGCCGTGCCGGCGACCCCGTGCGGTGGCCAGGTGTCGACATAGTCCGGGGCGTCGGAGAAATGGGTGCCCGGATCGATGTGCCAGTCCTGCGTGGTGGCGACCAGGTCGTAGTCACCGCGGTTCTCGGCGGCGAAGGCGGCCACCCGATCCGCGACCGCGTTGCCGCCCTCGACCGCGAGAGCCCCTCCCTCGCAGAACGTGGGCTGGACGTCGACGACGAGGAGGGCGCGATGGGTGGCCATGGGTCCACTGTGCCACCGCTGCGGCGGCGGACCCAAGTGGCCCGTCCACCCGTGCGGCGGTGCCGGCGAGCCTAGCGTGATCTCCCGTGGAGTTCCGCCGGATCGAGGGCCCGCCGCCCCTATCTGTTCACCATCATCGATGGTCTCGAGCTGGAGGCGCGTCGGGCCGGTCGCGACGTGATCGGCCTCGGGTTCGGCAGACCGGACCTGCCCTCGCCACAGATCGCCGTCGAGAAGCTTGCCGAGGCCGCGCACAACACGCGTAACCACCGGTACTCCTCTTCTCGCGGCACCCCGAACCTACGGCTCGCCGTCGCCACGCTCTACCAGCGGCGCTTCGGTGTCACCCTCGACCCCGAGCACGAG
>JAENWO010000280.1 GCA_016649925.1 Actinomycetales bacterium | reverse complement strand
GCTGCGCTCGATGGGGTGCACGATCGAGCCGAACTTCACGCCGCCGTCGACCACGGGAACGTCGAAGAGGTTCATCGCGGGCGAGCCGATGAAACCAGCCACGAACACGTTGTCGGGGTGGTCATACATGCGGCGCGGGGTGTCGCACTGCTGAAGGAGGCCGTCCTTGAGGACCGCAACGCGGTCTCCCATCGTCATGGCCTCGATCTGGTCGTGAGTGACGTAGACCATGGTGACGCCGAGTCGCCTTTGCAGAGAAGCGATCTGGGTGCGCGTCTGAACGCGGAGCTTGGCGTCGAGGTTCGACAGCGGCTCGTCCATGAGGAACACCTGCGGGTTCCGCACGATGGCCCGGCCCATGGCGACGCGCTGACGCTGACCACCGGAGAGGGCCTTCGGTTTGCGGTCGAGGTACTCGGTGAGGTCGAGGATCTTCGCGGCATCTTCGACCCGCTTGCGGATGTCCGCCTTCGGGTTGCCCGCGATCTTCAGGGCGAAGCCCATGTTGTCGGCGACGGACATATGCGGGTACAGCGCGTAGTTCTGGAACACCATCGCGATGTCGCGGTCCTTCGGCTGGACGTCCGTGACGTCGCGGTCGCCGATCAGGATTCGGCCGGAGTTGACGTCCTCCAGGTCGGCGAGCATCCGCAGGGAGGTGGACTTCCCGCAGCCCGAGGGGCCGACCATGACGAGGAACTCGCCATCGCCTACCTCGAGGCTGAGGTCGTCGACCGCGGGGCGCTCGGTGCCGGGGTAGGTCCGGCTCGCGTGGTCATAGGTCACTGTTGCCATGACAGGTAATTCCCTTCACCGGCAGGTACGTGCCGGACGATCCGTTGTGAAAGGTGTCAAATGTCTTCTCTGACACAGCCCGCGAACTGACGGGCCAGGACAAAGTGTGCCACACGTCACCCTCCGGGGCGCTGGGAACGGAGGCGGGCGAGCTCCGTGAGCAGCTCGCCGACGGCGTGCTCGTCGCTCACCCGGAACTGCGCGACGGTGCTCGCCGGACCCACCTTGACGCCCACGTCACCCGGGAGCAGCGTCGCCAACGCGTTCTCGTCCGTCACGTCGTCGCCCGCGTACAGCACGGCGACCCTCTGCTCCGGCCAGGCGGCGGTGCTCGCCTCGGGCGGGACGACGGCGGTGCTCGCCTCGGGCGGGACGACGGCGGTGCTCGCCTCGCGGGCGAGGCGCACGCGCAGTCGGACCAGGGCGTCACCCTTCGTCACGGACAGCACGGCGAGCTCGGCGACATCGTTACCCCGCATGGCGTGCACGCCGTCGAAGGAGCCCGGGCCGGTGAGGGCCTCGTCCAGGGCCCGCGCGGCGTCGTCGGCCGCCATGCCGCGGGTGTGCAGCGCGGCGGCGACGGGCTTGTGCTCCACGCGGGACCCCGCGTGCCGGGCGGCGATCTCGGTGAGTGCCACCACGACCCGCTCACGCAGCGCGGACTGGGCGGGCGTGGCCTCGAAGGGGATGAGGTGGACCTCGCCCGAGGGGGTCACCTCACCCACCTCCACGCCGTGGCTGCCGATCAGCCAGGTGCCGGCCGGCGGGTCGGCGAGGGTGGCGAGGTCCGCGGCGGGTCGCCCGGAGACGAGGGCGAGCTGGACGCCGTCGGACGCTGCGAGAGCGCGCAGGGCGGCCGAGGACTCCGGGAGCGGCCGGGCGTCGGACGGGTCGAGGACGAAGGGCGCCAGGCAGCCGTCGAAGTCGAGGGCGACGAGGATCGGCGAGCCGGTAGCGAACGTCGCCAGCGACGCGCGCAGGTCCGGGCTGAGCTCTGACGCTGCAGGGACAGGTGCCACCGGACTACACATGGCTCGTGCGTTGGGGCATGGCCTCGAGCACGGAGAGGAAACTGTTCGCCCAGTGCGCCACGTCGTTCTCCATGACGCGCTTGCGCAGCCCCCGCATCCGCCGTCGGGCCTCTCGCGGGTCCATCTCGATGGCCGTGATGATGGCCGACTTCAGACCCTCGATGTCGTGGGGGTTGATGAGCAGGGCCTGGCTCAGCTCGTCCGCCGCACCGGCGAACTCGCTCAGCACGAGCACCCCGCCGAGGTCGTGCCGGGCCGCCACGTACTCCTTGGCGACGAGGTTCATGCCGTCGCGCAGGGAGGTGACGAGCATGACGTCGGCCGCCCGGTACAGGGCCGCCATCTCCTCGTGCGGGTAGAAGTGGTGCAGGTAGGAGATGGCGGAGCGCCCGAGGGAGCCGAACTCGCCGTTGATGTGGCCGACGGTGACCTCCACCTCCTGCCGCAGCGTGACGTACTGCTCGACGCGCTCCCGGCTCGGGCTGGCCACCTGGACCAGGACCGTCGCCGGCGCGGAAACCTTCTCCTCCCGCAGGAGCTCCCCGAACGCCTTGATGCGGTGGCGGATGCCCTTCGTGTAGTCGAGCCGGTCCACGCCCAGGAGCAGCACGTCCGGGTCGCCCAGCTCGCGCCGGATATCCGCGGCACGCTGCTGCACCGCCTCGGTGCGGGCCAGGGCGTCCAGCTCGGCCGAGTCGATCGAGATGGGGAACGTCGCGGCCCGCACGTGCCGCTCCGGGCGGGTCCAGTGCGGCCCGATCGTGATGACCTGACCCCGGGTGGTGTAGGTCGTGAAGCGGCGCACCGCCCGCAGGAAGTTCGCTGCGTCGCCGGTGCGCTGGAACCCGACGAGGTCCGCGCCGAGCAGCCCCTCGACCATCTGCTTGCGCCACGGCAGCTGCCCGAAGATCTCCACCGGGGGGAAGGGGATGTGGTTGAAGAAGCCGATCCGCACGTCCGGTCGCAGCCGGCGCAGCATGGCGGGGACGAGCTGCAGCTGGTAGTCGTGGACCCAGACGGTGGCGTTCTGGGTGGCCGCGCTCGCGGCCGCCTCGGCGAACCGCCGGTTCACCTCGAGGTAGGCGTTCCACCAGATGCGGTGGTAGTCGGGCTCGACGATCACGTCGTGATACAGCGGCCACAGCGTGCTGTTGGAGAAGCCCTCGTAGTAGCGCTGGACCTCCATCGCGCTCAGCGGAACGGGCCACAGCCGCATGCCGTCCGCGTCGAACGGGGTCAGCTCGGCGTCCGGGGCTCCGGACCAGCCGACCCAGGCGCCGTCACCGTCGCGCATCAGGGGAGCGAGGGCCGTGACGAGCCCACCGGGGGACCGCGTCCAGCTCATCTCACCCTCGTCGTCGATGGTGACGTCGACGGGCAGGCGGTTGGCGACGACGACGAACTCATGGGTGCCGTGGGAACGGGCAGGCATATCCCTCAACTCTTCTGGTGGACGGCTTCCAGCGTATCGACCGGTTGGTGGCCCCGCCCGGGAAGAGGTGAGCATCGGCTCGGGGGTGGGACGGTACGCGGCCCGTGCGCGTGGCGTAGGTTGCCGACATGGACGGTCCCGAGCGCCTTGACGGGCCACCCGTGATCCGGGAGGTGGGTGGCTACCGGCTCGTCCGGGTGATCGGTACCGGCGGGATGGGCACGGTGTACGAGGCGATCGACGCGGACGAGCACGGGGTGGCGCTGAAGCTGCTGCACCCGGCGTTCAGCGCCGACGACGCCGCGCGGGACCGGCTCCGCCGTGAGGTGTCCACACTGCACCGGGTCCGCGGCCCGCACGTGGCGCGCGTCCTGGACGCGGAGGCGGACTCGGACGAGGCGTTCGTGGTGACCGAGCTGATCGACGGCCAGTCCCTTGAGGACTCGATCCGCGAGCACGGCCCGATGGACGCCATCGAGCTCGCGAACCTCGCCGACGGCCTGGCTCGCGCCCTGGACTCGATCCACGGCGTCGGCGTCGTGCACCGGGACCTCAAGCCGGGCAACGTCATGCTCACCGATGACGGTCCGGTGGTCATCGACTTCGGGATCTCCCAGATCGCCGACGACGCGCGCCTCACCCAGACCGGGCTCGTCACCGGCACCCCCGGGTACGTGGATCCCGCGGTGATCCGGGGCGGCGACCCCGGCACAGGAGGCGACTGGTGGGGCTGGGCCGCAGTCCTCGTGTACTCCGCCACCGGCCGCCCGCCGTTCGGACGCGGGCCGCTCGGCGGCGTGCTCGCCCGTGTGGAGACCGGCCGCGCCGACGTCGAGGGCCTGCCCCCGCGGGTGGCTCAGGTGCTCCGCCGCTCCCTCCACCCCGACCCGGAGCGCCGCATGTCCCACGAGGCGGTGCAGCGCGCCCTCACCGACCATGCCGAGGGTCGGGAGGTGACGTCGTTGCTCGATCCGGGCCAGGACGACGGCGCGCCCGTCGCCGCGGCCCCGGTCCACCCGCCCCACCGGCCGTCCGGCCGGGAGTCGGACGCACCGCGGGCGACGGCGGTGATGCCCCAGGACGTGCGGGCCCAGTTCCCGCCCACGCGGCTCGCATCCGTCCACGCG
>JAENWO010000090.1 GCA_016649925.1 Actinomycetales bacterium | reverse complement strand
TGCGGGCGGTGGCGAGCTCACCACCGGCGATGGGTACCTGGGTGGTGGTCGAGCGCACGGACGCTCCGGCGCCGCGCCGGGGCCGCAGAGCGTGTGCGGCCGCGTCGACGAGCTGCTTCGCCATCAGTCGGGAGGTGGTCAGCTTCCCGCCCGAGATCGTCAACATGCCGCCGGGTCCCGTCGAGATCTCGTGCTCGCGGGAGGTCTTGTCGGCGCTAACCCCCGGCGCCGGCGCGACCAGCGGGCGCAGGCCGGCCCACGAGCCCACCACGTGCGAGAGATCGAGCCGGGCTGCGGGGATCGCGACGTTCGCCACCTCGATCAGGTACTCGACGTCCTCCTGCGTGGGAACGACGTCGTCGAGCGGTCCGGTGTAATCGGTGTCGGTGGTGCCGATGTAGACGAGGTCCTCCTCGAGCGACGGCGTCGGCCAGACCACCCGACCGTCGCGAGGGGACCGCAGGAAGACCGCGGTGCCGAGAGGGAAGTCCGTCTTCCTCACCACGATGTGCACGCCCTTCGTCGGGCGCAGACGGCTCGCCCCGCTGCCGGTCTCCATCGCCCGGACCGTTTCGGTCCATGGCCCGGTCGCGTTCAGCACCTGGCGGCCGACGGCGTCGAACGTCTCCCCGGTGAGCTCGTCACGGATCCGTACCCCGGCGATCCGGCCCGCCTCGCGCAGCAGGTCGACCACGCGGGCGTGGTTCATCACCCGCGCGCCGGCATCGGCGGCGCCATGCACCGTGTCGAGCGTGACGCGCGCGTCGTCGGTGAGCACGTCGTGATAGAGCCCCGCGCCGATCAGCCCCTCGGCAGCCAGGTGCGGTTCGAGCGCAAGGACCTGGGCGGCGTCCAGCATCCGGTGGCGCCGCCTGCGCCACGCCCCGGAGGCCACGTCGTAGTACGTCAGGCCCAGGTTGAGCAGTGCCTTCGACTCCGGGTACCCCTGGTAGAGCAGGTAGAGGAACGGGCGCACCCGGGTCAGGTGCGGGGCGATCCGGAGCATCCGCTCGCGCTCCCGCAATGACTCCGCCACCATCCGGAACTGGTAGGTCTGCAGGTAGCGCAGCCCGCCATGGATCAGCTTGGAGGATCGGCTCGAGGTCCCCGAGGCGAAGTCGTCCTTCTCCACCAGCAGCACGCTCAGACCGCGGAGCGCCGCATCTCGTGCGGTGGCCGCTCCGGTGATCCCGCCGCCGATGACGACGACGTCGAAGACGCGGTCGACGATCTCGGACCGGCTGGCCCGCTGCATCCCGGGCAGGTCCCCGATGGTGTTCAACCGGTCACGCCCGTGCCCAGTCCCGCGACCGGGACACCGCCTTCGTCCAGCGGTCGTACCCGCGGGCGCGCTCCTCCGCCGAGATCTGCGGGGTGAAGGTCACGTCGGTGTCGAGGTGGCTGAACGCCTCGTCGGTGGTGGCCCAGACATCGGCCGCCAGGCCCGCGAGCAGGGCGGCGCCCAGTGCCGTCGCCTCGATGTTGGCGGGCCTGACCACCTCGATCCCGAGCTGGTCGGCCTGGAACTGCAGCAGCATGTCGTTGCGCGAGGCTCCGCCGTCGGCCGCGATCGTGGTGATCCTACGGCCCGAGACGCTTCCCATCGCGTCGATGAAGTCGCGGATCGAGTAGACGATGCCCTCCAGGGTGGCGCGCGCCAGGTGCCCGCGCGTGGTCCCCGGGGTGATACCGAAGATCGTGCCCCGGGCGTAGAGGAGTCCCAGTACGGCGCCGAAAGGCCGGCCAGGGCCGGCACGAAGTACACCCCGCCGCTGTCCGGGACCGAGCCGGCGACGGCCTCGACCTCGCTCGCGGTGGAGATGATGCCGATTCCGTCGCGCAGCCACCCGACCGCGGCACCGGTGACGGCGGCGTACCCCTCGAGGTTGTACGTGGTCACGCCGTCGATGCGCCAGGCGATCATTGCGTTGAGCCCGCTCGAGGTGTCGATCACCGGCTTCGCCCCGACGTTCATGTCGAGGAAGGTCCCGGTGCCATGGGTGCACTTGACCATGCCCGGTTCGAGGCAGTGCTGGGCGAACAGCGCCGACTGCTGGTCGGCGATCGCCGACCGGATCGGGACCTCGGCCCCGAAGACCGAGGCAGCCGTGGTGCCCAGGTCGCCGGAATCGGACCGCACCTCGGGGAACATCGAGGCCGGGATGCCGAGCTCGCCGAGCCAGTCGGTGTACCAGTCGTCGGTGGTGAGGTCGTAGGCGCCGGTGACGGAGGCGTTCGAGGCGGCGATGACGTGCTCCCGGCCGCCGGTGAACCGGTAGATCAGCCAGGAGTCCACGGTGCCGAAGGCGAGGTGTCCGGCGTCGGCCAGCTCCTCGGCCCCAGGAACGTTGCGCAGGATCCATTCGATGCTCAGGCTGGAGTACACGGGTGCGAGCGCCCAGCCCGTGCGGGAATAGGTCTTCTCGCCCCAGCTCTCGGCGAGCTCATCCACGCGTGCCGCGGTGCGGGTGTCCTGCCAGACGATGGCGCGGGTGATCGGCTTCCCGGTGCGGCGGTCCCACACCACGGTGGTGGCGCGCTGGTTGGCGATCCCGATGGCGGTGACCTGGTCCGGCGTGGTGCCGGCCGCCCTCAGCGCCCGGGCGGCCATCGTGGAGGCGACCGTCCAGATCTCCTCGGCGTCCTGCTCCACCCGGTCCTGACCGGGGTGGAACTGGCCGAACTCGGTGGCGGCCTCTCCGAGGCTGGTGAGCTCGGAGTCGAAGACGATGGCTCGGATGCCGGTGGTCCCGGCGTCGATGACCAGAAGACGAGTGGTCGACATGGTGATTCTCCCTTGAATCCGTTGGTGGTCAGTCGAGCAGGCCGAGCTTGCCCGGGTTGAGGATGCCGGCGGGGTCGAGCGCACCCTTGAGCTTCCTCAGGAGGAGGTGCGCGTCGCCGAGAGAGGCGCGTGCGTAGGGGGAGCGGGCCAACCCGCCGCCGTGGTGGTGGGAGAGCTCGGCGCCGTTCTCGAGGCCGACCCGCATCGCGGTGCGCCAGATCTCGGTCAACCGGTCGAGGGCGTGCTCGTCGTCGGTGGCCCGGCCGAGCAGGATGACGTAGAGCGACGTGCCCTGCGGGTACACGTGGGAGAAGTGCCCGAGCACCTCGTCCGCGAGTGGCTCGAGGGCGGCCTTGAGGTCGAGGTAGAACGCTTCGATATGTCGCCAGGTGTGGGCCACCTCGATGGTCTCGGCGTATCCGCCGGGGGTGGCCAGGAGGTTCTCGACCCCCGAGAAGTCGAAGCGGCGGTCCATCCAGGCGCCGGCGCCCGCCTCGCCGAGGCTCGTGGCGCCGTGGTCCTCGGCGATCCGGCGGAGCGCGGACATCTCGAGCGCCGCTGCCCCTGCTGCGCCCTGCGCGCCGACGAACATCACCGGCGTCGTGACGTCGGGGTCGGCCATCGCGTGCCGGGCCTCGTCGGCGTCGTAGAAGCGGGACAGGAACGGTCGTAGCCCGCTCTGCACCTGCTCGCGCATGATCGCGAGGCCGGCGCCCACGGTGGGCACGGCGAAGGTCTCGACGAGCCGGACCTCCGGGGCGCGGAAGACCTTGAGCGTGACGGAGGTGATGATGCCGAGGGTCCCCTCCGAGCCGAGGAAGAGCTGGCGCAGGTCGGGGCCCATGGCGGCTCGGGGACGGGCGCGCAGGTCGATCGCCTCCCCGGTGGCGAGGACCACACGGTATCCGACGACGAGGTCCTCGATGCCGCCGTACAGCGAGGAGAACTGTCCGGTGGCCAGCGTCGCCAGCCAGCCGCCGACACTCGAGCGGTACAAAGACTGGGGGGAGTGGCCGAGGGTGAGGCCGCGTGCGGCCAGCTCGTCCTCGAGCGCTCCCCCGTTGTAGCTCGCGGACACGGTGACCGTCAGGTCGACGTCGTCGACCTGACACGTGTGCGGCAGGCCACTGACGTCCAGCACGATCCCGCCTCGGACGGGGATCGGCTGGCCGGTGACAGATGAGCCGAGCGCGCGGACAGTGACCGGCGTGGACGCGCTCGAGGCGATTGCGAGCACGTCGACGACGTCCTGCTCGCCGGTGGCGCGGACGAGGACGTCGCCCGCGTGCGGGTGCCGACCGAGCTTCGCCCAGGTGGTCGCCACCGGCCAGGTGTCGTGGCTCGTGGCGGCGAGGTCCGCAGCGTCGGTGCTCACCTTCTTCGACCCGAGCGCCTGGAGCAGCTGATGGACGACGGCGTCACGCACGGTTGGCGGCCTCCTCACCATCGATCAATACTCCACATATGGAGCGCTCCGGATGTGAGTAGCGTGTCACCCGCCCCTGACTCTGTCAACGAAAGGCTCGCTATGACTCGCCCGGTCCGCGCCGGCGCTGGGCACGACGGTCGCTTCCGTGAGGCGATCGGGCTCTCCGCCGCACTCCTGCCTGCGGTGCGGGAAGTCGCCGTCGACGCGCTCGCCCGTGGTGTCGGGGAACCACTGCCCACGAACACCCACTACCTCACGCAGTTCGGGATCGGCGCCGGCACGATGCAACGGGCACTCGCCTCGCTCGAGGGGGGAGGCGCGTTGCGAACCGTCTCGCGCGGTCACCTCGGCCGGTTCATCACCGAGCTCGACGTCGGCAAGACGTGGAACATCGCCGGGCTCCAACCGATCCGGTTGCTGCTGCCACCCCGCGGCCCCGTGGAGATCGACGTCCTGTCCGCCGAGCTCGCCGAGCAGCTCAGCGCCCTCGGCATGCCGCACACCGAGCACCACGAACGCGGTGGTACGAGGCGCGTGCGCGACGTTCAGGAGGGACGCGCCGACCTCGCCGTGGTCTCGGCCGGCGTCGCCGCGCTGGCCCTGTCCGCAGGACCGCGTCCACCGCACCGTACGCTCGACGGCGGCACGTACTACGGGGAGTCGAGGCTCGTCCTGGTGCACCGGGCCGGTCCGCTGCCCGGTGGCCCGCTCCGGATCGGCATCGATGTCGAGTCCCCTGACCATGCGGCGCTGACCAGGGCCGAGTTCCCGAGTTCCGACGGACACGAGTACCTGCCCTGTCCGTTCCCGATGGTCCCCGCAGCGGTGCTCCGCGGTGAGATCGACGCCGGGATCTGGCACGTCACCCGCACGATCATCCCGCTCGACCTGGCCGGACTGGCCACCGCGCCGATGCGCACCGATGCCGCTCG
The DNA here is from genome assembly GCA_016649925.1 of Actinomycetales bacterium. GTDB lineage: Bacteria > Actinomycetota > Actinomycetes > Actinomycetales > Beutenbergiaceae > JAENWO01. The sequence continues at coordinate 3,595 of JAENWO010000090.1, read as the reverse complement.
GACAGTCTGGGCCGAGCGGTCCCCGGCGGTCCTGCTGGGCTGGTCGGGGAGGCCGGAGCTCACCGCACCCCTCGCGGCGATGGACCTGAGCGGGATCGCCGGTCTGCAGAGGGCGGCCCTCGATCAGGACTTCGACGGCGAGGTGTGACCGGCGGACGGCCGGTCGCGCCGTGATGTTCCCGCATCCTGGCTGAGGGGCCGATCCAGGTGACCCGGCCCCGGTCACGTCCCCCGCCCGTCCGGGCTGCGCCCCGTCCGGGCTGTGTCCCGGACGAGCCGGCTCCCGAGGTGTCCGGTGCGATCACCCGCCACCGGCCGGAGCTAGATGCCGCTCAGTCACATCCCGCGACGGCGGACACCCGATCCCCCTTTCTCAGTCCGATGCGATCGCCCACTGCTCGGCATCCGCGAGGCGGTGCCGCACGGCGTCGCCCCCGATCTTCTCGACGAGGTGCTGCGGTCCGACGACCACCAGCAGTGCCCTCGCCCGCGACAACCCCGTGTAGAGGATGCTCCGTGCGCGGGCCATGTCCTTGAAGCCGTTCACGACGAGCACCACCGCCGCGCGTTCGAGCCCCTTGAAGCCCAGGACGTGCCCGTAGAAGACGTCGTCACCGGCGAGGAAGCTGTCCCAGTACCCCTCGTAGCCGTTGAGGTCCACCTCGCCCAGCTGCTGGGGGTGCCGCCTGTTCGTGGTCAGCAGTGCGATGGAGCCGGGCTCCCAACCGCCTGAGATCAGGGCCTCGACGGCGTCGTCCCCGGACTCGACCGCACGGTCCTGGGGCACGTCGACGACGCGCACCGGAACCCCGTTGCCGCCCCGCGGGGTGACCTGGATGCCGGCCACGGCGCCGCACAGCTGCGCGATCTGCTTCGTCGACCGGACGTTCTCCGTGAGTGTGATCGGAGCCAGCTCGATCGGCGCCCGCCCGTCGCGTGGGAAGACCCGCTGGCCGTCGTCCATGAACACGAACAGTCCGCCGTGCTCCGGGTCCTTCAGGCATCGCAGCAGCGACGGCCACCACAGGTCACCGAAGTCCTGCCCCTCGTCCACCACCACGGAGTCGAAGAGCTCCTCGCGCGGCCGGGCGTCGGCCAGCTCGCCGAGGGCGAGGGGCAGCCGGCGCTCCCAGTACTCGTTGTCGTCGAAGGAGCCGCGGTCGGCACCCCACTGCAGCGGCAGGTCGTGGAAGAGGCCCACGTAGGCCGGCCGCTCCGACGGCTTCCACCGCTGGGTCACGCGCTGCAGGAAGCGGCCCAGGCCGCGGGAGTAGCACAGCAGCGCGACCCGCTCGCCGGAACGTGCCCGCCGTCGGGCCTGCTCCAGGGCGAGCCACGTCTTGCCCGAGCCGGCGCCGCCGATCACCCGGAACCGCTGGTGACCGGCCACCCAGCTCAGGGTGGCGGCCTGGTCGTGGGTCAGGTGGTCGAGCCGATCGAGCTCCTCGCCCACGTCGGTGAGCCGGTCCACCTGCGAGGCCATCGCTCCGGCGAGCTCGTCCCAGAGGTCCTGCAGGTCGGTCTCGGTGAGGCTGCGGGTGCCCTGGCCGTGCGTCTCGATCGCGTACCGGACCCGGTCGGCGATGCCGGCGAGGTCGTCACGGTCGATGATGATCGACCGGGGGCAGTCGGGGAGCTCGAAGTCCCGGGCGATCTTCGTGTGGGGAAACGCGAGGAGGTGCGCCGTATACGCGTTCCCGGCGTCGATGCCCCGCCGCCGCAGCTTCGTCTGCAGGACGTGCCGGGCGTCCTGGATCTGGCGCACCGGGTTCATCGGGTGGGGGCCCTCGGCGGACCCCTGGTGCCAGCCCTGCTCGTTGTGCCAGACGTTGCCACCCTTGACCTCGAGGGCGGCGATGCCGACGTCCGGCCAGATCACGAGCAGGTCGATCTCGCGCTCCGTTCGTTCCTCGAGCAGGTTGACCGAGTGCAGGAGCGCGACGTCGTCGGGCAGCTGGTCGCGCAAGGCCTCCCAGACCGTGCGCTCGGCCGTGTTCGCACCGAACTCGGGTTCCGTGGGGTGCAGGTGCGGCATCCTCCAGTTCTACCCGACATCCCTCGTCGATCTGGTCGCTCTGAGCGACCAGATCGACGAACGATCTTGGGGTCCGCTCCCGGGGCTCAGCGCGCGCGCCGCATCGCGTGCAGGTCCTGGGGCGCGACGAGCAGCCCCACCTCTCGCCGGACCCACCACGCACCCGTCTCGCGCAGCTCCGTGAACGTGCTGTACCGGTAGCGGAAGACGCGCGCCCGCACCCACCGCGGCCGTTCACCGGCGAACGGGTCACGGCGGAGCAGGCGCAGAGTGGCCGGGTCGGCCTCGAGCAGCCGCTCCAAGAAGCGGGTGAACCAGGCGTGCTGGGCGGAGGAGCCGAGCGCCAGGAACCACATCCCCCAGTCGAGGCGCAGGTGGTACGGAGCGAACTGGCGCGGCACCCGGTCCACCCGACCCGGCTTGGCCCTGAACTCGTACTCATGCCAGTCGTTGCCGAGCGGGTCCTGGGACAGGGTGCCCTCGACGATCACCTCGTCACGTCGACGCGTGATGCTCCCGAACGCCCCGTACGCCCCGACGAGGTGCCACCGGTTGAAGGAGGCGTTCATCTGCTGGTGGGAGCTCAGGAGGTTGCGCGCGGGCCAGTAGCTGAGCACCACCACGAGCGCGGTGATGGCAAGCACGACGGCGATGAACCACACCGGTGTGGCGGCGTGCGCTCCCGAGGAGGCGGTGGGGGGCAGAAGACGCGCCAGCAACCCGTCGTCCACCGCGGCGAACGCGAGCAGCATCGTGAGCCAGTTCAACCACGCGAAGTTGCCGGAGAGGACCAGCCACGCCTGCGTGACGATCACCGCGGCAGCTGCCCACGTGGCGATCGGTTGCGGTGCGAACAGCAGGACCGGCACCACCAGCTGGGCGACGTGGTTCGCGGCCACCTCGACCTTGTGCAACGGCCTGGGCAGGTGGTGGAACCACCAGCTCGCCGGGTTCGGCATCGGCTGGGTCTCGTGGTGGTAGTACAGGCAGGTCAGGTCACGCCAGCAGGAGTCGCCGCGCATCTTGATCAGCCCCGCCCCGAACTCCACCCGGAACAGCAGCCACCGGAACAGCCAGATGACGGTGACCGGCGCGGCGATCTCGTCGGACCCCAGGAACGCCGCGAGGAACCCCGCCTCGAGCAGCAGGGACTCCCAGCCGAAGCCGTAGAACACCTGCCCGACGTTGACGACGGAGAGGTACAGGAGCCACATCGCGCCGAACACGAGCAGCGGCACCCACGGCGGGCCCGACTGGGGTATGCCGAGCACCACGCTCGACGCGAGCGCGACACCCACCCAGGCGACGGCGAGCAGCAGGCGGTCGGAGTAGCGCCAGTGGAACAGGCTCGGGGACAGCCTCGCCGGGACCCGGGCGACGAACCGGGGCACCGGCAGCAGCCCGTTCTCGCCCAGCAGGGGCCGGAACTGGCGCAGCACGGCGACGAACGCGAGGACGTAGACGGCAGCGATGCCCCGTTGCAGCACGAAGCGCGCCGCGTCGTACGTCTCCGCTCCGAACCAGTCCATCGGGCCCCTCGGTGCACTCGTGAAGTCATTG
>JAENWO010000563.1 GCA_016649925.1 Actinomycetales bacterium | reverse complement strand
GTACAGGATGCCGTCGACCATGTCGCGGTGGTGGACGGCCGCGATCTCCGCGCACCGCAGCCCGGCGTAGGCGGCCAGCAGCAGCATCACGCGCTCGCGCGGCTCGGCGACCATGAGCGCCTTCTTGAGGACACGTTCGGGCGCGGGCCGCGGCTTGCCCGGCGGGACGCTGATCCCCGCGAGCCGCCGGGACGGGTCGGGGTCGATCATGCCCTCGGCGTAGGCCCACCGGTAGAACCCGACGTAGGCACCGCGCGCGCTCTTGCGGGTCTCCGCTGACCAGAGTGGCACGTCCAGAGCCCGCCGCAGGTCAGCGGTCGTCACCCCCCAGGGCGAAGCGGTGGCCCCGGCCAGACGGTGCAGGTAGTGGACGTGCAGACGGACCGTGCCCGGTGAGCGTCGGGCGGCCCGAAGCGAGGTGGCGTACTCGGTGATCGCGGCGTGCCAAGTCATGATGGTCGCTCCTCCTAGATCGCGAGTGATCTTGGGGGTATCGACCAGCCGCAGCCGAGGCATCATGGTTCCGGTCGGGTGACTTAGGCCGCCGAGGCCCAAGGCCCACGGATGAGGGTGCCGAGCGGGCCGGAAGCGGGCTCAGGCGGGTAACCGGATGGTTGTTGGTTCGAGTCCAACCGCGGGAGCAGGTCGGCCGGCGGCACGTCGAGAGCGGTCGCTGCGGCCATGAGGTTGGCAACGCTCCACTCGATCTCGCCGCGCAGCTTCCGGCTGAGGACTGACTGTGAGACGCCCACGGCGGGGGCCATCTTCGTCTGGCTGAGGTGCTGACGGAACATCAGCGTGTGGACGCGCTCACCGAGGAGCACGTCGACGTCTGCCTGGGGGTTGATGTCTGAGGCGCTGGTCATGGTCTCCATGCACGACAGAGTACGACATTCGCGCCACGCCGCGCTAGACCCTTGACGCATTAGTCGCGGCACGTCTAACTTGGCCTCATGCCCAGTCGCCAGCCGCACGAACAGACCTACGACGAACGGCTCACATCCTCCCAGGTCGCCCGGCTCCTAGGTGTCAGCACCCGAACCGTGCAGCGGATGGAGGCCCGGGGCGACCTGACCCCGGCCCGGCTCCCCAGCGGCCACCGCCGCTACCTCCGCTCCGACGTCGAGGCCCTGCTCGTCCCCGGGCGTGCGTCGTGAGCCCGGCCCGCCTCGACTACCGCCCAGTCGTCTCCTACTCGCAGGCCCACCTCAGGATGAAGAAGGACCGCGGGCGCCCATCACGGTTCGCGTGTGTCTCGTGTGGGGACACGGCGCGTGAGTGGGCGTACATGGGCGGCGACCCTGACGAGTTCAACGACTCGCCGACGGGCCGGGCGTACAGCCTCGACCAGACGCGCTACAAGCCGATGTGCATGCCCTGCCACCGTCGCCACGACCGGGCACTGGCCGACGGGCGGTCGATCGACGTCTGCCCCCAGGGCCACCCGTGGGAAGAGAACACCGGCGTGCGCGTGAAGCGAGCCCCCAACACCGGCCTGCGGTTCTGCAAGGCGTGCCACCGAGAGTCCACCCGGGAGTACCGCGCACGCCTCCGGGCGCTTGCCGAGCCCATCCCCCTGTTCCCCCCCGAGGCCGAGCGTGACCGCGAGCGGCGCGCCTCGTGACCCGCGACCCGAGCGCCTCCCTGTCCCTGGCCGTGTTCT
>JAENWO010000114.1 GCA_016649925.1 Actinomycetales bacterium | reverse complement strand
GGTCTTGCGTGTGCTCCGCCGCCTGGGCCGCGAGCGCGTCGACGACGTCGAGCACGCCCGACGCCAGCAACCGCGCCTGCTCACGCAGGTACATCCGAATGAGCGTGGCGATCTGGTCGTTCCTGGAACGGCCGGCCCGCAGCTTGCCGCCGAGGTCGACCCCCGCCCGCTCGATCAGGCCGCGCTCGAGAGCCGTGTGCACGTCCTCGTCCTGGGGCAGCGGTGCGAAGGCACCGCTGGCGACGTCCGCATCGAGGGCGTCCAGCGCGGCCAGCATCCCGGCGAGCTCGCCGTCGTCGAGCAGCCCCGCGTGGTGCAGCACCCGGGAGTGCGCGCGGGAGCCGGCGATGTCGTGCCGGGCGAGGCGCCAGTCGAAGTGGGTCGACTTGCTCAGCGCCGCGAGTGCGTCCGCTGGGCCGCCGGCGAACCGGCCGCCCCACAGGCTCAGTCCGGAGGCCTGCTCAGTCATCGGTGCCGGCGGTTTCGCGGTCGGTCACGCCGAGGTCGGTCACGCCGAGGTCCACGCCGTTGCCGAACCTCTCGTCGCGCGCGGCCGCGAGCTTGGACGTCAGGCCGTAGATCTCGATGAAGCCCTTGGCGTGCGACTGGTCGAAGGAGTCGCCGGTGTCGTACGTGGCCAGGTTGAAGTCGTACAGGCTGACCTCGCTGCGCCGGCCGGTGACAACCGCGCGCCCGCCGTGCAGCGTCATCCGGATCTCGCCGGAGACATAGCGCTGGGTGTCGTCGATGAAGACGTCGAGCGACTTCTTCAGCGGGGAGAACCACTGACCGTCGTAGACCAGCTCGGTCCAGCGCTGGCCGACGGTCCGCTTGAACCGGGCCTGCTCGCGCTCGACCGTGACGTTCTCCAGCTCCCGGTGCGCCGCGATGAGCGCGACGGCGCCCGGCGCCTCGTACACCTCGCGGGACTTGATGCCGACGAGCCGGTCCTCGACGATGTCGATCCGTCCGACGCCCTGCGCGCCCGCCCGACGGTTCATCTCCTGGATGGCCTGCAGCGGGGTGACGGGGACGCCGTCGATCGCGACCGGGATGCCCTGGGCGAACGTGATGACGACCTCGTCCTCCACCGGGGGGAACGTCGGGTCGTCGGTGTAGCTGTAGACGTCCTTGGTGGGGCCGTTCCAGATGTCCTCCAAGAACCCCGTCTCCACGGCGCGGCCCCACACGTTCTGGTCGATCGAGAACGGGTTGGTCTTCGTGGTCTCGATCGGCAGCTCGTGCTCGTTCGCGTACGCGATGGCCTTGTCGCGGGTGAGCGCGAGGTCGCGGACCGGGGCGATGCACTGCAGGTCGGGCGCGAGGGAGGTGATGCCGACCTCGAAGCGGACCTGGTCGTTGCCCTTGCCGGTGCAGCCGTGGGCCACGGTGGTCGCGCCGAACTGTCGCGCGGCCCGGACGAGGTGCTTGACGATCACCGGACGGGACAGCGCTGAGACCAGCGGGTAGCGGTCCAGGTAGAGCGCGTTCGCGCGCAGCGCCGGCATGCAGTACTCGGTCGCGAACTCCTCGCGCGCGTCGGCGACGTACGCCTCGACGGCGCCGCAGTCCAGCGCCCGCTGGCGGATGACCTCGAGGTCCTCCCCGCCCTGGCCGACGTCGACGGCGACAGCGATGACCTCCGCGCCGATGGCCTTACCGATCCAGCCGATCGCCACGGACGTGTCCAGGCCTCCGGAGTAGGCCAGTACCACGCGGTTCTTGGCGCTCGTGTTCTCAGTCATGAAGGTGTGCTCTCCTGTGCGTCGGTGAGGTGGGATGAGTCGTGCTCGGAGCTGCCTGTCTGGCCCTGGGCGAGCTCGAGGAAGCGGGCGGAGGTGGCTGCTCCGCCGTCGGGATCGGCGGCGATCACCAGCACGGTGTCGTCACCGGCGATGGTGCCGAGCACCTGCGGGAGGATCGAGTGGTCGATCGCCGAGGCGAGGAACTGCGCGGCCCCCGGCGGGGTGCGCAGGACCACGAGGTTCGCCGAGTGCTCCGCGCTGACGAGCAGCTCGGTGCACAGTCGCCCCAGGCGGGCGGCGAGCTGCTCAGCCTCCTCGGTGCGCGCGTAGCCCCGCGGCCCGCCCTCGGGGGGAAGCGCGTAGAGCTGGGCGCCGTCGGCCGTGCGGACCTTGTGCGCGCGCAGCTCCTCCAGGTCACGGGACAGGGTCGCCTGCGTGGCGGTGACGCCCTCGTCGGCGAGCGCGGTGAGCAGGTCGCCCTGGGAGCGCACCGGCGCCGCGGCGATGATCCGCCGGATGAGCGCGTGCCGGGCCGCCTTGGTCGCGGGGATCGTCATGCGCGCTCCAGCAGCCAGGCGAGCAGGGCCTTCTGCACGTGCAGCCGGTTCTCCGCCTCGTCCCAGACCACGGAGGCGGGGCCGTCGATCACCTCCGCGGTGATCTCTTTCCCTCGATACGCGGGCAGGCAGTGCAGCACGACGGCCGACGGCGCAGCGTGCGCCAGGAGCTCAGCGTTCAGCTGGTAGGGCACGAAGGGGGCCTCCCGCTCGGCGCTCTGGCCCTCCTGGCCCATCGACACCCAGGTGTCGGTCGCGACGGCGGACGCCCCGGCCACCGCCTCGCGCGGGTCGGTCGCCACGAGCACTGAGCCACCCGTGGTCGCGGCGATCGCGGTGGCGCGCTCGAGGACGTCCGTCCGCGGAAGGTACCCGTCGGGCGCCCCGATCCGCACGTCCATCCCGGCCAGCGCGCCGCCGAGGAGGTAGGAGTGCGCCATGTTGTTCGCGCCGTCGCCCACGTAGGCGAACGAGCGACCGGCCAGCGCCGGTCCGCTCGACGCGAACCCACCGGTGCGCTCGGCCACGGTGAAGAGGTCGGCGAGGACCTGGCACGGGTGGTAGTCGTCGGTGAGCGCGTTCACCACGGGCACCTCGACGTGCGCAGCCATCTCCTCGAGCCGCGCCTGCTCGAACGTGCGCCACACGATCGCGGCCACCTGTCGCCCGATCACCCGCGCCACATCGGGGACGGATTCCCGCACCCCGATCTTCGCGAGGTTGCCGTCCACCACCACCGGCTGACCACCGAGCTCGGCGATGCCCACCGTGAACGAGAGCTGGGTGCGCAGCGTCGGCTTGTCGAAGATCACCGCGACGGCGCGCGGACCCTCGAGCGGGCGGCGGGCGAAGCGGTCCGCCTTGAGGGTGGCCGCGAGCTCGAGCACCTCGCGCTGCTCGGCGGAGGTGAGGTCGTCGTCGCGGAGGAGGTGCCGGGTCATCAGGCACTCGCTTCGTCGAGGAGCGCTGGCAGGTCGGCGACGAACTGGGCGGCCTGCGCACGGGTCAGGACGAACGGCGGGGCGAGCCGGATGGCGTCGGGGCCGAGAGCGTTGACGATGTACCCGTGGGCGAGGGCCGCGCGGGCCACCGCCGGTGCGACCGGCGCCGTGAGCGCGATCGCGATGAGCAGCCCCTCCCCGCGGGTGCCGGCGACGAGCTCGTGGCCCAGGCCGGCGATCTTCTCGCGCAGGAACGCGCCGGTCCGGGTGACGGCGGCGAGCAGCTCGTCCCGCTCGATCACGTGGATCGTGGCGAGCGCGGCGGCCGACGCCACCGGGTTCCCGCCGAACGTCGTGCCGTGCTGACCCGGTGAGAGGAGCGTGGCGGCGTGCTCGCCGATGCCCACGACGGCACCGATCGGGAAGCCGCCGCCGAGTCCCTTCGCCAGGGCGACGACGTCGGGGACGACCCCACCGCCGATGTGGTCGTGGTGGTGCGCCATCCACTTGCCGGTCCGCCCCATCCCGGACTGCACCTCGTCGAGGACCAGCAGCGCCCCGTGGGCGGAGGTGATCTCGCGGGCGGCGGCGAGGTAGCCGGGCGGCAGGGCCCGGACGCCGGCTTCACCCTGGATCGGCTCGAGCACGAGTGCGGCGACGCGCTCACCGCCGTCGGCGAAGGCTGCCTCGAGGGCGCGCAGGTCGCCGAACGGGAGGTGCTCCACGCCGCCGGGCAGTGGCTCGAAGGGCTCCCGGTACGTCGCCTTGTGGGTGAGTGCGAGGGCGCCCATCGACCGGCCGTGGAAGGCGCCCTCGAGCGCGAGGATGCGGTCCCGCTCGGGGCCGCCGTGCCGGCGGGCGAGCTTGAACGCCGCCTCCATCGCCTCGGTCCCGGAGTTCGTGAAGAAGACGCGCGAGCCCTCGGGGGCTCCGCCGTCGACCACGATGTCCAGGACCCGCTCGGCGAGCGTGATCTGGGTGGGCGAGGCGAAGAAGTTCGAGATGTGCCCGAGCGTGCCGAGCTGGGCGGAGATCGCGCCGGTGAGGGTCGGGTGGGCGTGCCCGAGGCTGTTCACGGCGATCCCGGCGAGCAGGTCGAGGTAGCGCGTGCCCTCGGCGTCCCACACGTACGCGCCCTCCCCGCGCACGAGGATGCGCTGGGGCGGTCCGAACGTGTTCATCAGGGCGCCGGCGTAGCGCGCCTGCCAGTCGGCCTGGCTCAGCTCGCCGGCCGTCGTCGTCGTCAGGTCGCTCATCACTCGTCCTCGGTGTCGGTGTCGGTGTCGGTGTCGGTGGGCAGGACCATCGTGCCCACGCCGTCGTTCGTGAAGATCTCCAGCAGCAGCGAGTGCGGCTCGCGGCCGTCGATGACGTGCGCCTGCGGCACACCGCCCCGAACGGCCCGCAGGCACGCCTCCATCTTCGGCACCATGCCGGACTCGAGGTGCGGCAGCATGGCCTCGAGGTCGTCGGCGCCGATCACCCGGATCAGGGAGCTCTTGTCCGGCCAGGACGCGTACAGGCCCTCGACGTCGGTGAGCACCACGAGCTTCTGCGCCCCCAGGGCAGTGGCCAGGGCCGCGGCGGCGGTGTCCGCGTTCACGTTCAGCACCTCGCCGGGGTTGTCCCGGTCGGGGGCGATCGTGGAGACCACCGGGATGCGGCCGGCGTCCAGCAGGTCCTGCACGGCGCGAGGGTTCACCTCGACGACGTCGCCGACCAGGCCGACGTCCACGGGCGCACCGTCCACGACCGCGTGGCGCCGCTGCGCCCGGAACAACCCGCCGTCCTCACCGGAGAGGCCGACGGCAAGGGGCTCGCGCTCGTTCAGCCGGCTGACCAGGTTGCGCTGCACCTGGCCGGTGAGGACCATCCGCACCACGTCCATCGTCTCCGGCGTGGTCACGCGCAGCCCACCGCGGAACTCCGAGGTGATGCCCAGGCGGCTCAGCATCTTCGAGATCTGCGGTCCCCCGCCGTGCACGACGACGGGGCGCAAGCCCGCATACCGGAAGAACCGGACGTCCTCGGCGAACGCGCGCTCGAGCGCCGCGTCCACCATGGCGTTCCCACCGAACTTGATCACGACGACGGCGCCCGCGAACCGCTCCAGCCACGGCAGGGCCTGGATGAGGACCTCCGCCTTCTGATACGGGTAGAGGTCCGTCTCGGTGTTGAAGTAGAACCCCTCGTCCCCTTTTCCGTCCTGGGTGCTCTCGCTCATGTCGAGTACGCGCTGTTCTCGTGGACGTAGTCGTGGGTGAGGTCGTTCGTCCAGACCGTGGCCTCGTGCTCGCCGGCGTGCAGGTCGATCTGGACGTGCACCTCCCGGTTCGCGGCCAGGTCCACGAGCGAGCGGTCCTGCGCTGCTCCCCCCGCCCGGCAGATCTGCACGCCGTTGATCGAGACGTCCACCTGATCCGCCTCGAACGCGGCGACCTCCACCGGCACGGTGCCCACCTGGGACAGGATCCGACCCCAGTTCGGGTCGTTGCCGAACATGGCGGCCTTGACCAGGTTCGAACGGGTCACGGCGCGGGCGACGGCGACGGCGGCGTCCTCGCTGTGGGCGCCGCGCACGTGCACGGCGATGTCGTGGCTGGCCCCCTCGGCGTCCGCGATCAGCGCCCGGGCCAGCTCGCCGCAGGCCTGGGTGAGGGCGTCGGTCAGGTCCGCGGCGCTGACGTCGACGCCGCTCGCGCCGGAGGCCAACAGGGTCACCGTGTCCGAGGTGGACATACAGCCGTCAGAGTCGATCCGGTCGAACGTGAGCCGCGTGGCCGCGCGCAGCGCGGCGTCGGCCGTGGCGGCGTCGACGACGGCGTCCGTGGTGAGCACGCAGAGCATGGTGGCCAGGGCGGGGGCGAGCATCCCGGCACCCTTCGCCATCCCGCCGACGGACCAGCCGGCCCGGGTGACGTGGGTGTTCTTCGGGACCGTGTCCGTGGTCATGATCGCCCGGGCGGCGTCGGCTCCGCCGTCACGCGTCAGGGCGCCCGCGGCCGAAGTCACACCTGGAAGCAGCTTGTCCATCGGCAGCCGCTCACCGATCAGTCCGGTGGAGCAGACGACGACGTCCCCGGCGGAGACGCCGAGCACCTCCGCGACGTGCTCGGCGGTGCGGTGGGTGTCCGCGAAGCCTTCCGGGCCGGTGCAGGCGTTCGCCCCGCCGGAGTTGAGCACCACGGCGTGCGCGACGCCGTCGGCCACCACCCGGCGCGACCACAGCACGGGCGCGCCGACCACGCGGTTGGAGGTGAAGACGGCGGCGACGGTGTGCGCAGGTCCGTCGTTGACGACGAGTGCGAGGTCGGGCGAGCCGGAGGCCTTGAGGCCGGCGGTGACGCCGGCGGCGCGGAATCCCTTCGGGGCGGTGACGCTCACGGGGAGACTCCGTTCATCGGCAGGCCGAGCGTCTCGGGGAGACCGAGCGCGAGATTCATGGACTGGACGGCCGCGCCGGCGGTGCCCTTGACGAGGTTGTCGATCGCGCACACGGTGACGACGCGGCCGACGCGGGCGTCCACCGCCACCTGGACCAGCGCGATGTTCGCGCCCAGGGTCGCGGCCGTCGTCGGCCACCGGCCCTCCGGCAGGAGGTGCACGAACGGCTCGTCGGCGTAGGCCTGCTCCCACGCGGCACGCACGGCGGCCGGGTCGGTGCCCGGGGCGAGCCGCGCCGTCGTCGTGGCGAGGATGCCGCGGGCCATCGGGACGAGCGTGGGCGTGAAGGAGATCGTCACCTCGGGCGCGCCCGCCACCCGCAGGTTCTGCTCGATCTCGGGGATGTGCCGGTGGGTGCCACCGACGGCGTAGGGCACCGCGGAGCCGAGCGCCTCGGACGCGATGAGGTGCGTCTTGGCGGCCTTACCGGCACCGGAGTAGCCGTTTGCCAGGACAGCGACGATGTCGGTGGGCTCGACCAGGTTGGCCGCGATGCCCGGCTGGATGGCAAGTGTCACGGCGGTAACGTTGCAACCGGGAACCGCGATGCGCTTCGTCCCCGCGAGGTGGTCCCGCTGCCGGGTGCCGTCGGCATGGATGAGCTCGGGCAGCCCGTAGGGCCAGGTGCCGGCGTGGGGTGAGCCGTAGAACGCATCCCACGCACCGGCGTCCGAGAGGCGGTGGTCGGCGCCGCAGTCCAGGACCAGCGCGTCGGAGCCCATCGCCTCCAGCTCG
>JAENWO010000543.1 GCA_016649925.1 Actinomycetales bacterium | reverse complement strand
GCGCGACATCGGGCTCGCGGTCCACGAGATCGCGGCCTGCGTGCCGGTCCTCGACGACCCGCGTGCCGTGCGTGCGGTGCTCGAACGGCAGCGGACGCGACTCATCGCCGAGGCCGCCGACGTCGTCGACCGGATACGGGAGGTGGACCACCTGATCACCGCACTCGAGGAGCCAGCCATGTCCGTCACGATCACCCGTCGCACCACCTCGGCGCGCATCGCCGCATCCGTCCGGGACGTGATCCCGAGCTACGCGGACGAGGCCCTGCTGTGGCAGCGCCTCATGCCGGCGATGTTCGGCCTGGGAGCCGTTCCCGCGCCGGACGCACGAACCATCGCCGTGTTCCACGACGAGGACTACAAGGAGTCCGACTGCGACGTCGAGGTCCAGTTCGACGTCGCCGCCCCGTTCGCCGCCTCGGGCGACGTCCACTGCGTCGAGGTGCCCGAGCAGGAGATCGCCGTCGGCATCCTGAACGGCCCGTACGACGGCATCGGCGCCGTGATGGAGGCCGTCGGCCACTGGGTGCCGGAGAACGGCTACCGGTTCGCCGGGCCCATGTACAACATCTACCTGGTCTCCCCGCACGAGGACCCCGAGCCGAGCCACTGGGTGACCGAGGTGTGCGTGCCGGTCGCGCCGGTCGGCGCGTAGGCGATCGGCGCGGCGCGAGATGCCGACGACGACGACCGCCAACGACCTACGGCGGACCCATCCCGACCTCTACCGCGCGCCGGACACCCCGGTGCGGATCACGGTCCCGCCGCTGACCTACCTCATGGTGGACGGCGCCGGCGACCCCCGGGGCGCCCCGGCCTACGCGGACGCCGTCGGGGCGCTCTACGCCGTCAGCTACGGCTTGCGGTTCATGGTGAAGAAGGCCGGCGGCGAGCCGTGGACCGTGATGCCGCTCGAAGGCCTGTGGTGGGCACCGGACATGGCCGGCTTCTCGATGGACCACCGGGAGGACTGGCTGTGGACGATGCTCATCGCCCAGCCGCCGATCGCGACCGCGGCGATGGTGCACGACGCCGTCGCCGCGGCCGTGCGCAAGGGCTCGGTGCCGGCTGCGGCCGGCCTCCGGCTGGAGGTGCTCGACGAGGGTGACGCGGTCCAGGTGATGCACCACGGCCCGTACGCCGACGAGGCGCCGACCATCGCGGCGCTGCACGCGTTCATCGCCGACGCCGGTCTGGTGCGCCGCGGGAAGCACCACGAGGTGTACCTCGGTGACCCGCGCCGGACCGCGCCGGAGGCGATGCGCACGATCCTGCGCCAGCCGGTCTCGGCAGGCTGATCGCACACCGCCCACCGAGCCTCGCTGCTAGCGTCGCCCCGACCGCAAGGGAGGAGCCCTCGTGACCGAGCCGTTGAGCCCGTGGCCGATCACGGTGCCCCGGCCGACGATCGTGCTCGAGGCCGGCTGCCCGCCCCAGACCGCGCTCGGCGCACTGGCCGACGCGCTGACCGGCGAGGGGTTCCGCCTCAAGCCCACGACCGAGCCGCTGCACCTCGAGGCCGCGCGCACCAGCTGGTGGGAGCTGCTCTCCGCGATGCTCCCCCAGCGTGGCGTGGTCGTCGCCGACGCCACCGCAACCCCCACCGGCACCTCGCTGCGCGTGCATCACCCATCGAGCGACAACGACACGGGAGCCCGGCGTCGTGCCGCCCGAACCCTTGAGGAGACCGTGGGGCGGCTCCGCGCGGCCGGGGTGCCGGTCAGCATCGGTCCGTGGCAGTCGGGCTTGGCTCCCCGACCCTGAGCTCGGCCCGGACTGCACGAGGTAGACGCTGACCTTGGGGAGCGTTCGCCCCGACTCAACGCGGGCGCGAAGGACCCCCCGCACACCCATCAGAGCCCGCCTGCCCTTGCTGCCTTCCGGCCCTGGGGG
>JAENWO010000190.1 GCA_016649925.1 Actinomycetales bacterium | reverse complement strand
GTTGAGGTCCGCCAGGTCTTCGAGCCGGAGGTCTTCGAGCCGGAGGCCTTCGGTGACGCCTCCACGCCCGAGCTGCGCGAGCAGGAGGAGCGGATGCGCAGCGAGGTCCAGCGCGCGGGCGAGTCGTCCACCCCTTTGCGGGTGCCGTTCCGAGGAACCGGAGTGCCTAGGGTCGACCCATGACCTCAGCTCTCGATGATGGCTCCCCGACCACGGCCGACCACGAGCTGGAGGTCCTCACGTGGTCCCAGTTCGGTGACGCGTCGCGGGAGCTGGCTCGCGCGGTCGTGGCCAGCGGATGGATGCCAGACCTCGTGGTGGCCATCGCGCGGGGCGGGCTCGTCCCGGCCGGCGCCCTGGCCTACGCCCTCGGCGTCAAGGCGATGGGCACCCTCAACGTGGAGTTCTACACCGGGGTGGCCCAGACGTTGCCCGAACCGGTGCTGCTCCCTCCGCTGATGGACACCTCCACGCTGCCCGGGAGCAAGGTGCTCGTGGTCGACGACGTCGCCGACTCCGGCAGGACACTCGAGCTCGTGATGGCGCTCGTCCGCGAGCACGGACTCCCCGCCGACGTCGACGGCGACGGCGACGGGCAGATCACGGCCGGCGAGAGGCTCCCTGTCGAGGCACGCTCCGCCGTTTTTTACACCAAGTCCCAGTCCGCGATCGCCCCGGACTACACCTGGCTGCGCACCGACCGGTGGATCTCCTTTCCCTGGTCCGCGCTGCCTCCCGTCACCGAGGAGTAGGCGGGCGTCCCGACTCTCCCCACTCCGGACGCGTCCTCCTTACCCTCTGGCAACACCGGCTCCACCGACGGCTCGTCGGGTCGGCTTCGGATCCGGTGAGGCGAGGTGACGAAGGGACAACGATGACCGAGGCGGGCCCGCCTGACCTCCGCGGGCCCCGCCGACGACCAGGTCTCGGGTGGGCGGTGGCCGTCGCCGCGGTCCTGCTCCGGCTCGTCGCTGCCCAGTTGCCGCCGGAGGTCTTGAGCCTCGTCGTCGTGCAGAGCCCTGCTCAACCCGTTCCTGCTCGGCCTGACGGACGATCGAGCAGAGCGACCACCCCCGCGAGCGGGCCGGTGGCGATCCACAGCGGTTCCCTTCCGACGGCGCTCACCACGGACGTAAGGGCGAGCGCGAGTGCCGCCAGGGCCAGTGCGAGAGCCAGCCCCGTAGCCGGAGGCACGGCCGCGACCGAGGCGGACGAACGCCAGCCAGGCACACAGGGCGACCATGGCTCAATGAGTCGGTGATGAAAGCTGCGAGCGCGGCCCAGGCGTTGCGCTCCCGGCGAGCCGCGACACGCGCTGGGCGGCCCGGTCCTCGCCGTCTCGGCCGGCGGGAAGTCGTGGGCGCCTTCGCCACCAGGGTCGACCTGCCCCAGCACGTACGCCGGACCGGGCGCGACGATCCGCCCCGCCATGGTGCTCTGGGAGCGCGGCCGGCGCCCCCGCCGCCGTCACTGGCGCCGTCACTGGCGCCGTCACTGGCGCCGTCACTGGCGCCGCCGCGCCGTCGACGACGGAGGGCTTGTCAAAGGGGCCCTGACCCAGGACGGTGGCTCACGGTCTCGGCGGCAGGGACCGAGGTCCCTCCAAACCGGCGGGATTGCTTTCTATCGTGGATGCACCGGACATTCCGGACAATGACGCGAGGAGGACCCTGTGGCACGGACCTATGCGGTCACCGGAGCAGCATCAGGGATCGGGCAGGCGACAGCGGAGCAGTTGCGCGCCGAGGGCCACGAGGTGATCGGGGTGGACCTGCACGGCGCGGACGTCGTCGCGGACCTCTCCACCCCCGAGGGGCGCACCGCCATGGTGCGGTCCGTGAAGGAGTTGTCCGAGGGCACCATCGACGCGATCGTGGCGGTCGCCGGGGTCTCGGTGGCCTCGCCGCTGGCGCTGTCCGTCAACTACTTCGGCATGATCGCCACGCTCGAGGGCCTGTACCCGCTGCTCGCCGCCTCGGACGCGCCGCGCGCCGTTGCCGTCTCGTCGATGGCGTCCTTCCAGCCCGCGAACGACGAGATCGTCGAGCTGTGCCTGGCCGGTGACGAGGAAGCGGCGCTCGCTGCTGCCGCCAAGCTCGACGAGTCCGGCATGCAGGCCCTCTACGCCACGAGCAAGAAGGCGTTCAACATCTGGCTCCGTCGGAACGCCGCGACCGAGGACTGGGCGGGCGCAGGCGTCCCCCTCAATGCCATCGGCCCGGGAGTCGTACTGACCCCGATGACCTACGACCTGGTCGGCAGCGAGCAGGGACGTGAGATCCTGGCGCAGGCGGTGCCGATGCCGCTCAACGGCTACATGCGCGCCGAGGCGTGCGCGGAGCTGCTGGTCTTCCTCTCCAGCGAGGCCAACACGCACCTCTGCGGACAGATCGTGTTCATCGACGGCGGCTCCGACGCCCTCATCCGTGGCGAGCTCGCCTGGTAGAGCTCACCCGCAGTCCGCGTCACGAACGGGGACGACGTGAGCATAAGGACCGTGCGGGCTCCCTGGACGGTCCTTACGCTGTGCGTGGACGCCTCCCAGAACGCACCTATGCGTGCGACACTGGGTTGGGAGCCGATGCCGATGGGCAGTGACCGCCCCGCCCTCGATCGACAGGTATTCCAAATGAGCAGCACCTTCGAGTCGCCCGCCAGCACCCGCGTGGGGCATGCCCGACACCCAGCCGGCTCCGTTCGTGAGCGCCAGGTGAGCGACTTCACCACCCTGACCCAGCTGGTGCAGCAGGCCGGCCTCCTGCGGCGCAGCTACGGGTACTACTGGACCAAGCTCATCGGGGTCACCGTCGTCGGGCTCGCGCTCGCCGGCCTCTTCGTCTTCATCGGCGACACCTGGTGGCAGATGATCACCGCCGTCGTCCTCGCTTTCCTCATGACCCAGGCCGCCTTCCTCGGCCACGACGCCGCGCACAGACAGATCTTCGTCTCCGGTAAATGGAACGAGTGGGTATCGCTGATCGTCATCAATCTGTTCGTGGGAATGGGCCACGGCTGGTGGCAGCGCAAGCACACCAAGCATCACGCGGCCCCCAACCAGGCCGACGTCGACCCTGACATCGCGTCCGGGGTGCTCGCCTTCTCCCCCCAGGCAGTCGAGGTGCGCAAGACGCGGCTGACCCGTTGGCTGGCCACCAAGCAGGGCTGGTTCTTCTTCCCGCTCCTGCTGCTGGAGGGCCTCAACCTGCATGTGTCGGGGATCAGGGGTGTCCTGCGCCGCGGCAAGGTCAAGCGCCGCTGGGTGGAGCTCGGCTTCATCGCGTTCCGGCTCATCTCCTACGTCGCCCTCGTGTTCCTGGTGCTCTCCCCGGGCAAGGCGGCCGCCTTCATCGGGATCCAGATGGCGGTCTTCGGTCTCTACATGGGTTCCTCGTTCGCGCCGAACCACATCGGCATGCCGATCGTGCCGCCCACCGTGAAGATCGACTTCCTGCGCCGCCAGGTCCTGATGAGCCGCAACATCAGCGGCGGCCGCTGGGTCGACACGTTCATGGGTGGCCTGAACTTCCAGGTCGAGCACCACCTCTTCCCCTCGATGTCCCGCCCGAACCTGCGCAAGGTTGCTCCCATGGTGCGCACCTACTGCGAGCAGCTCGAGGTGCTCTACACCGAGACCTCGCTCGCGCGGTCCTACAGGGTGGTCACCACGTACCTCAACCGCGTCGGCCGCGGTGGGCTCGACGTGTGGGCGTGCCCGCTGGCTTCGCAGTACCGCGTCTGAGCCCTCCGGGGTT
The DNA here is from genome assembly GCA_016649925.1 of Actinomycetales bacterium. Lineage (GTDB taxonomy): Bacteria > Actinomycetota > Actinomycetes > Actinomycetales > Beutenbergiaceae > JAENWO01. The sequence goes on along the minus strand of JAENWO010000190.1, from coordinate 1,683 downwards.
CGCCCAAAGGCTTTGTCGGCTCCGTGGTAGCACCTCGTCGCCCAGGGCGACGCGCTGTTCGATGGTGCCCCCATTGTGCGTCAGGGCCCTACTACTGGTACACGGACCGGGAGCCGAGAAGGTTGCCTGCGGCCTCACATGACGAAGCGGCGGGATCCCCAGCACTCGTCGGGATTCCGCCGCTTCCATCTGTGCGCGAGGGGGGAGTTGAACCCCCACGCCCCCGACCAGCATCTAGATACGTCTAGGTGCTGGGAACCGCAGAAACAAGCCGTTTCCGAGGGATGAGGGCGAGACTCCACATGCGGATCATGGCACAAAACGGCATCCAGATACCCCGAGGGCTGCACACGAATTGCACATCTGCGAGCTTCGCCGCTCGGCGCGGTGATCGTGCCGCCCATGGTCGTGTGGACCTCACGTCGCTAGTTCGAAGCCGCCCCGCGCGGAAGGTCAGCGAGGGGACACGTCGGGAGATGGATCCAGCCTTCGGTTGCGGCAGCGGCCTGGTGTTCAGGTGGTGGTCGTGTGGTGCTGTGTCGTGCCTTGGCGCGCGCCGTCAGTGCGGCAACGACCGCATCGAGCGCGTCGTCGGAGTCTTGGCACAAGGCTGCGAAGCTACCGAGGCGCAACCAGGGTGCGCGTTGCTGGAGCGTGTCTACGAGGGCATGCCGGGCGGAAGAGCTCTTCGCGCCCTTGTAGGCGCGGTGCGGGAGTCCCCACAGCTTCAGAGAGGCCGCCGGGTAGACCTCGGCGACCTTTCCGGCGCCACCTCGGTCAACACTGGACCCTTGTGCGAGTGCGATCTGGGCTAGGAGATCCGCGCACCTCATTGCCGTCCGTCCGATTCGATCGGTGGAGACGCTCAGGGGCACGATGCCCGTGAGCGCGCGCACGTGACGATCGGTCGCCCGATAGGCGAGCGAGTCGCGCCACACGAGCCCAGGCACCGGCGGCGCTTGAATATCCCGGGCGCCATGCTCGGCCACGAACCGCGCGAAGGGTGCGGGCCAGCCAAACGGGCAGTCGATCCCAACCACGTCCGCGTCCTGGACCCGCGCAACGAGGTCGCTGTCTGTCACCCCGACCACCACGTCGAGGACCTCGGCGGCTTCACCGTCCCAAAGCAGTGTTGCCGTGGCGGTACCAGCTGGCTGCGCGGAAAGGTCGACCCCGACGGTCATCACAATTGGACGTTACAGCCTGCCTGACGTGAAGCCGATTGAGCGGCCCAAGTCACGGCTCCGTTACGTCAGTGAATCGTCAAGCCATACGCCTTGCAGACGCTGCGCAGGTCGACATCAGACGTGACGATCTCACCCGCCGGCTCCGGCTCGACCACTACTGTGCCGTCGAAGATTGCCCAACACTCGAAGTTGCCTGTGCGCGAGAGATAGCGGATGCCCGAGTACAGCGGCAGCCCGTCCCCGTCTGTCTGGGTGTAGGCCCATGACGCGATGGCACGGGTCAGCACCCGATCGGGCCCGCGCACGAGTCCGACGTCCAGCCGATCCACTGTCTCCGGGAGCACGCCGGTCTCGCCTTCGAGGGCATTCCACGTGGCTTGGGCCTCGACATCGATGAACGGCAGGGGTCTGACGAGCGCCAACGCGAATCGACGTCTGGTCTCACGCCACGAGGCGGCGACCTGGCCTGCAGCCATGAAACCCTGACCGTCCTCAT
>JAENWO010000126.1 GCA_016649925.1 Actinomycetales bacterium | reverse complement strand
GCTGTGGCGCGACCGGGCGAGGCTGTGGCGCGACCGGGCGAGACTGGTGGCCCGGTTCACCGAGCTGCTCCGCTTCGGCGCCGTCGGCCTGCTCGCATTCGTCGTCGACGTCGGTCTGATGAACCTGCTCCGGTTCGGGCCCGGAGAGATCCTCGGGCATAAGCCGCTGACGGCGAAGGTCATCTCCGTGGTCGTCGCGACACTGGTCGCGTGGCTGGGCAACCGCTACTGGACGTTCGCGCCCGTGCGCAGCACCGGTTCCGCTGGTGCGCACGGGCGCGAGCTGTTCATGTTCGGGCTCGTCAACGTGGCCGGCATGGCGATCGGCGTCGGCTGCCTCGCCGTCTCGCACTACCTGCTCGGGCTCACCTCGCCCCTGGCGGACAACATCTCCGCGAACGGCGTCGGGCTCGTGCTCGGCACGATCTTCCGCTACCTGGCCTACCGGTCCTGGGTGTTCACGGGCGACTCCGAGCTGGTTCGGAAGGCCCGGCTCGATGACGCGCTCACGGATACTCGGCTCACCGGGGATGCGCACAGCGAGTCGGTTCGCACGGACGCCTAGATCACCGCCGGCGACGACGCCGTCCCACCACCACGAGCGACCCGACGGGCAGCACCACATCCGGGTCCAGCCGGCGCGGTACGGCGTTGAGGAAGACGGCGAACACGGGCGGGCGACGCTGCGCGAGCTCGAGGCGTCCGCCGTCGGCCGTCACCAGGTCGCGGGCGAGGCCGAGCCCGAGGCCCGAGCCCTTGCCGGACGTGACGTGCCGGTCGAAGATGCGCGGGGCGAACTCGTCGCTGACACCCGGACCCTCGTCGGCCACCTCGATGACGACGCCGAGCTCCGCGCCGCTCTTCGACGGGCGCACGCGGACCGAGGTGGTGCCCTCGCCGTACTTGACGGAGTTCTCCACGAGCGTGGCGAGCACCTGGGCGAGCGCGCCGGGCGTGGCCAGCACGGAGCTCTCGCCGGGGTCGGCGAACGCGAGCTTCCGGCCGGCGCGGCGGAACGTGGGCGCCCACTCGTCCTCCTGCTGCCGGAAGACGTCGGCGAGGTGCAGCGCCTCGGTGGTTCCGCCGCCGGACCTGCGGGAAACCTTCAGCAGGTCGTCCACCACGGTGACGAGGCGCTCCACCTGCTCGAGGGAGATGCGGGCCTCCTCGCGCACCTCCTCGTCGTGGGAGAGCATCTGGATCTCCTCGAGCCGCATGGACAGCGCCGTCAGCGGGGTGCGGAGCTGGTGGCTGGCGTTCGCGGCGAACTGGCGCTCGGCGGCGAGACGCCCGGCCATCCGGTCGCTCGTGCGGCTCAGCTCGGCGGCGACGAGGTCGATCTCCTCCATGCCGGACGGCTCGAGCCGCGGGCGCACCTGCCCGGAGCCGATCTGCTCGGCGCTCGCGGCCAAGTAGATGAGCGGGGCGGTGAGCCGGCGGGCCTGCCACACCGCGACGAGGGCGGCGAGGCCGAACGCGATGACCGAGGCGACCACGACGAGGAGGACCACCTGAGCGCCCCGCCAGAACAGCGCGGCCGCCGGCACCTGCACCAGGACACCGGCGCCCGACGGCGACACCTGGCGAACAGAGAACGCCTCGCCCTCGACCTCGGGGCCCGCGCTGATGCGCTCGCCGCCGAGGGTGGTGACGGTGATCCGGACCGGCATCTCGGACTCCGCGTCCACCCAACGGTCGAGGAAGTCGGTGTCGATGTCGCCGCCGGAGGCGAGCCGGGTCTCGACGGCACGCGTGATGGACTGGGTCCGCAGCGTGAGGTTCTGCACCACCGTCTCCCGCACGAGGAGCGCGCCGAACATCGCCATCGGCACGCCCAGCAGGAGCACCGCGACGGTCACCGCCGCGATGGTGGCGGTCAGGACGCGTCGACGCAGGTCAGTGCTCCCCGGTCTCGAATCGGAAGCCCATGCCGCGCACGGTGGAGATGTAGCGGGGGGCGTTCGCGTCGTCGCCGAGCTTGCGGCGCAGCCACGACACGTGCATGTCGAGGGTCTTCGTGGATCCGGTGGGGTCGGAGGCCCAGACCTCACGCATCAGCGCGTCGCGCGAGACCACGGCGCCGGCCTCGCGGATGAGCACGCGCAGCAGCTCGAACTCCTTCGCGGTGAGCTGGAGCTCGCGTTCGCCCTGGAACGCGCGGTGGGCGGAAATGTCGACGCGCACGTTCTGCGCCGAGATCTCGTCCTCCTCGCCCTCCTCGTTGCCGGCCCGGCGGAGCAGGGCCCGCACGCGGGCGAGCAGCTCGGCGAGGCGGAACGGCTTGGTCACGTAGTCGTCCGCACCGGCGTCGAGGCCGACGACGAGGTCCACCTCGTCGGCACGCGCCGTCAGCACGAGGATGGGCGTGGTCAGGCCCTGGTTCCGGATCCACCGGGCGACGTCGAGGCCGTCCATGTCAGGGAGTCCGAGGTCGAGCACGAACAGATCGGCGTGGGACGCCCCGTCGATCGCGCCGCGTCCGGTGCCGTGCACCGAGACGTCATAGCCCTCGCGCGTGAGCGCCCGGGCTAACGGCTCGGCAATGGCCGGGTCATCTTCTGCTAATAGAACTCGGGTCACTCCGCCATGGTAGTGCCACGATCTCGCCACGCGACCCCTTTTCAGGGAGGAGCATCCTGGCGTTATCGGGGAGGAGCATCCTGGCGCCGGTCCAGGCGCACCGGGTTGACGACGCCGAGCCCCGGCACTTCCACGGACGGGAGCGGCTCGAGCGTGAACTCCTCCGCCTCGGCGTCACCGCCGAGCAGCGCGGCGCTCACGTCGTCCATCAGGATCGTGCCGGCGTCGCCCACGTCGCCCAGCCGGGAGGCGAGGTTGACCGTGGGCCCGAAGATGTCGCCCGAGCGGGAGAGCACCCGGCCCCACACGAGCGAGCCGCGGATCGGCAGGTCCTTCGACGCCATCACCGCGATCAGGCTGGTGGCGACGCGCGCTCCGGCGGCCAGGTCGTCCGCGACGAAGAGGACGGCGTCGCCGATCGTCTTGACCACCCGGGCCCCGTTCGCGGCGATGGCGTCCCGCGCGGCGAACTCGAACCCCTGCACGAGGGCGGAGAGCTGGTCCGCCGTCAGGTCCGCCGAGCGGGTGGTGTAGGAGATGATGTCGATGAAGCCGACCGCGCGCTCGAGCGGCAGCTGGTCCGGCGCCGGTGGCTGCACGTGGCTCAGGCTCACCTCCCGGTCGATCCGCCCGAGGAGAGCGGCGAGCTGGCGGCGCCACACGTAGACGAGCTGATCCTCCAGGACCAGACGGATATCGGCGAGGTGGTCCAGGACCACGAGCCGGGCGCTGGTGTCGTCCAGGGAGTACCGCTTGGCGACGTCCTCGACGAGCGCCTCCACCTGCCAGAGCACGAGCCGGTCCATGCTGTGCCCCTGGGCGCGGACGAGGCTCTGCGCCGTGCGCAGTCCGACCGACCCGGACAAGACCTGCGCCGTCATCTGGCGCAGGGCCTCGACGTCCACGTGGGTGAAGTGCTTGACGCCGTCCGGCACGTCGGCGAAGCCGAGCGAGCGCCAGTACTTGCGGACCACCCAGGGTTCCACGCCGACGACGGTGGCCATCTCCTCCAGCGTCAGGGACGGCGGCCCCCCGAGCAGCCGCTCCTCGCGCGCGGAGTAGGTGGAGCGGGGGCTCCCCGGGAGGGGAGCCGGCTCCGGTCCCGACGGCGGCTGGCTCACGGTTCCGAGGTTATCCGTTCCGGCGGGGTGCGCACCGGGGGTGCGCACCGGGGGTGCGCACCGGGGATGCCGCCCTGCGCTGCGGAGGTGGCGCACGTCGCCGGCCAGGACCGTGCGCGGTCCCTCCTCGGTCCTCACCACGAGACCGCCGTCCGCGGCGAGCGCCGTCGCGATGCCACACAGCGTCGTGCCGTCGGGCAGATCGACCAGCACGGGTCGGTTCAGTGTCACGCAGAGCGGTGCGACGACGGGCTCGGGGGGCACGCCGGCCTGCCACTGCCCCACGAGAGTGGCGAGCTCGGAGCCGATCGCGTCGGAGAGCACGGCCACCGAGGTGCGGATGCCCGCGTCGGTCAGGGTGGCCGCCCACGGCACGGGGAGCAGGTCCCCCGCGATGTTGACGCCGATCCCGACGACGACGCCGCTGCCGTCGGGCAGCACCTCGGCGAGCAGGCCGCCGACCTTGCGCAGTCGGCCCCAGCCCTCGACCTCCTCGCCCTCGGTCTGGATGACGACGTCGTTCGGCCACTTGAGGCCGACGGTGCCGGTGGCGGCGGCAGCAGCAGCCGAGCCATCGGGCTTGAGCGGGGCGTCCTCATCACCCACCGCCGCGCGATCGTCAGCCTCACGCTCGGGCGAGGCGAGCTCCGCCGTCGGGCCCTCGGCTGCGGAGGCGAGCTCCGCCGTCGGGCCCTCGTCACGAGCGCTGGCCAGCCCACGCACGGCTCGGACGACGGCCGCACCGGCAAGGAGCGGGATCCAGCCCCACCGCTCCCGGGGAACGTCGGGGCGGAGCAGGATGGAGCAGGTCAGGGCCTCGTGCGCGCCGGTGTCCCAGACGCGACCGGCGCGCCCGCGTCCGGCCGTCTGCCGCCGAGCGAGCAGCACCGAGAGGTGCGGCCACTCCTGCGGGGCCGCCACGGCCGCCGCCACGAGGTCCGCGTTCGTCGATCCGGCCTCGTCCACGATCCGCATCCGCGTGCTCCAGCTCATGGGGTCACCATGCCACCGCCCGCCCGCTCGCTCGCCCACGCGCGCGAGCGGGCGGGCGGGCGGGCGAACGGGCGGGCTCAGGTGCCGAGAGATCGCCCGCACCCATTCGATGGGGCCTCGGAAAGGGGACAAGGTACCCAGCCATGATCGAGCGCTCCCGCTGGACGACGTGCGCCCGGTGCCGGGTGCCGGGCCGGGCTTCCCGACCTCGCCGGCCGTCGCTTGTAGATGTCCTACAACGCGTCACACCGTGGACGCGTCGTGTTCAGCAGGAGGTTGGCGGGTGGACACAACTACGCTGCCCATGTGACCTCATCCGAAGCCAAGACCACCGCCGGGAAGCTCGCCGGTCTCCACGCCCGCCACGAGGCGGGCCCGGCCGCACTGGCATCCGTCGCCGTCGAGAAGCAGGGCGCGCGTGGGAAGAAGTCCGCCCGCGACCGGATCGATGCGCTGATGGACGAGGGCAGCTTCGTCGAGCTGGACGCGTTCGCCACCCACCGGTCGTCCAACTTCGGGCTGGACAAGAAGCGGATCCCGGGCGACGGCGTCGTCGTCGGTTTCGGCACGATCGACGGCCGTCAGGTGTGCATCTACTCCCAGGACTTCACGGTCTTCGGCGGCTCGCTCGGGGAGGTGCACGGGCAGAAGATCACCAAGGTGATGGACCTCGCGCTGCGCACCGGCGTCCCGCTGATCGGAATCTCCGACGGCGGTGGCGCGCGGATCCAGGAGGGCGTCGCGGCGCTCACGCAGTTCGCGGAGATCTTCCGGCGCAACGTCGCGGCCTCCGGGGTGATCCCGCAGATCTCGCTCATCCTCGGCCCGAGCGCCGGTGGGGCCGTGTACTCCCCCGCGCTGACGGACTTCATCGTGATGGCGGACAAGACGTCGAACATGTTCATCACCGGGCCGGACGTGATCCGAGCGGTGACCGGCGAGGACGTCGGCTTCGAGGAGCTCGGCGGGGCGCATACGCACAACGAGCGCTCCGGCGTCGCCCACTACCTCGCGGCGGACGAGGAGGACGCGTTCGACTACGTCCGTTCCCTGCTGCACTACCTGCCCACGAACAACCTCACCGACCCGGAGACGTTCCCCACCGAGGTCTCGCTCGACGTCACCGACGCCGACCTCGAGCTCGACACCCTCATCCCGGACTCGGACAACCAGCCCTACGACATGCGCGCCGTCATCGAGGGAGTCCTCGACGACGGCGATTTCCTCGAGGTGCAGCAGCTCTACGCGCGCAACGTGCTGATCGGTTTCGGGCACGTCGAGGGGCACCCCGTGGGGGTCGTGGCGAACCAGCCGCAGTCGATGGCCGGGACCCTCGACATCAACGCCGCCGAGAAGGCCGCGCGGTTCGTGCGCACGTGCGACGCGTTCAACATCCCGGTGCTGACGTTCGTGGACGTGCCGGGGTTCCTGCCCGGCACGGACCAGGAGTGGAACGGCATCATCCGCCGCGGCGCGAAGCTGATCTTCGCCTACGCCGAGGCCACCGTGCCCTTGATCACCGTGATCACCCGCAAGGCCTACGGGGGCGCGTACATCGTGATGGGCTCCAAGCAGCTCGGCGCGGACCTCAACCTCGCCTGGCCGACGGCGCAGATTGCCGTCATGGGCGCGAGCGGCGCGGTGAACATCCTGCAGCGCGGTGCGCTGAAGAAGATGGCCGACGACGGCGGTGACGCCGAGGCGGAGCGCGCACGGTTGGTCGCGGAGTACGAGGACACGATCGTCAACCCGTGGGACGCCGCCGAGCGCGGCTACATCGACGCCGTGATCGCCCCCTCCGAGACCCGCTCCCAGCTCGTGCGCGGGCTGCGCGCCCTGCGCACGAAGCGGGCCTCGCTGCCCGCCAAGAAACACGGGAACATCCCGCTGTGAGCCCGACGAACGGGGAGTACTCGGCGTCGGGGGAGGTTCCGGACGACGTCGTGCGCGTGGTCCGCGGACAACCCGACGACGTCGAGCTCGCCGCCCTCTTCGCCGGCATCGTGGCGGCCCGGTCGGTCGACCACGAGGAGGTCGACGATGGCACGAAGAGCTCGGTGTGGCGCGACCCCGCACACCGGCTGGGGAGGCCCGCCCAGCCGGGGCACGCCGCGTGGCGGTGGAGTTCTCACCAGGCCTGAGCACCGGCCACCTCGCGGTGCGTCACGGGCCTGTGGATAACGAGACGCAATGTCGGTGGATTATCGTACAGGTGTATCGGGTATCTGCTTGAGTCCAGTACGGCTTAGTTCCGCTCGGTTCCGCCGATGAGGGTGGACAGGGGGCGCGGGCTACCG
>JAENWO010000397.1 GCA_016649925.1 Actinomycetales bacterium | reverse complement strand
TCGCTCGCGGACGTCCCCGTCCAGGGCATCACCGGCATCACGCCCGACGACATCTCCTCCGCCGCGCAGACCGGGCACGTCATCAAGCTGCTCGCGATCGCCGAGCAACGGGCCGACGACGGCGAGCAGCCGGGTCTGGCCGTGCGCGTCCACCCCGCGCTCCTGCCCCTGACGCACCCCCTCGCGAGCGTGCACGGGGCGTTCAACGCGGTTTTCGTCGAGGCGGAGGCGGCCGGCACCCTGATGTTCTACGGCGCGGGCGCCGGGGGAGCTCCCACGTCGAGCGCCGTGCTCGGCGACGTCGTGGCCGCGGCGCGGCACCGCGTGACCGGCGGTAAGGCGCCCTCAGAGTCCCGCTACGCCGAGCTCGCCGTCCTCTCCAACGATCAGGTGCGGGCCCGCTACCAGGTCCGCCTCGAGATCGTCGACGAACCGGGAGTCCTCGCCGAGATCGCCACGGCGGTGGCCGGTCACGGCGTGTCGCTGGAGGCGGTGCGCCAGGCGGCTCCCGCCCAGGGGCGTGCCAGCCTGGTGATCGTCACGCACGAGGCGAGCGAGTCCGCGCTCGCGGCCACGGTCGCGACCCTGAGCACCCTCGAACCCGTCGTGGAGATCACGTCGGTCCTGCGTGTGGAAGGAACCTGATGGCCAAGCCCTGGCGTGGCGTGATCGCCGAGTACGCCGACCGTCTCCCGATCGAGGACGGTGACCCGATCGTCACCCTCGGGGAGGGCGGGACTCCGCTCGTCTCCGCTCCGTCCCTGTCCGCCGCCACCGGCGCGCAGGTCTACCTCAAGGTGGAGGGGGCGAACCCCACCGGGTCCTTCAAGGACCGGGGCATGACGATGGCGATGAGCAAGGTCGCCGGTACCGGCACCCAGATGGTGGTGTGCGCCTCCACCGGCAACACCTCGGCCTCGGCCGCGGCGTACGCCGTGCGGGCCGGCCTGGGCTGCGCCGTCATCCTGCCTGCGGGCAAGATCGCGGCCGGCAAGCTCGTGCAGGCGATCGTGCACGGGGCGACGCTGCTCGCCGTCGACGGCAACTTCGACGACTGCCTGCGCATCGTGCGGGCGCTCGCCCAGTCCCACCCGGTGGCCCTGGTGAACTCCGTGAACCCGTACCGCCTGCAGGGGCAGAAGACGGCCGCGTTCGAGGTCGTCGACACCCTCGGTGATGCCCCGCACATCCACGTCCTGCCGGTCGGCAACGCCGGCAACATCTCCGCGTACTGGATGGGCTACCGGGAGTACGCGGCGGACGGGCACTCCTCGCGCACCCCGCAGATGTGGGGCGTGCAGGCCGAGAACTCCGCCCCGTTCGTCAAGGGCGAGCCGATCGAGCACCCGGAGACGATCGCCACCGCGATCCGGATCGGGAACCCCGCCTCGTGGGAGCTCGCCGTCGCGGCACGGGACGACTCCGGCGGCCGCATCGACGCCGTCAGCGACGCGCAGATCCTCGACGCTCAGGCGCTCATCGCCCGTGAGGTCGGGGTGTTCGTCGAGCCGGCCTCGGCCGCCAGCGTCGCCGGCCTGCTGGCCCGCGCGGCAGCCGGGGAGGTGCCCGAGGGTGCACAGATCGTCTGCACGGTGACGGGCAACGGACTCAAGGATACCGAAACCGCGCTCGGCGGCCGGTCGATCGACCTTCAGGTGATCGGCACCGACGTGGCGGACGCCGTCCGTGCGCTCGGGCTGAGCTGAGCCCAGATGCGACTGGTGCGGGACCGCGTCAGCGTGCGTGTGCCGGCGACGAGCGCGAACCTCGGCCCGGGCTTCGACGCGTTCGGACTCGCCTTGGCGATCCAAGACGTCGTGCACGTCCGCGCCACCGCCGGAGCGACGCACGTCGAGGTGAGCGGGCACGGGGCGAATGAGGTACCCGGCGGCGAGGACCACCTCGTGGTGCGGGCGCTGCGCGCCGGCCTCGACCACGCCCGCGCCCCTCAGGCCGGGCTCTCGCTGCGCTGCGAGAACGAGATCCCGCACGGGCGCGGCCTCGGTTCCAGCGCAGCGGCGGTGGTGGCCGGTCTCGTGGCGGCGCGCGGCCTGATCGGCGAGCCGGAGGCGCTGGACGACGAGACGGTGCTGCGCCTGGCCACCGAGTTCGAGGGGCACCCGGACAACGCGGCGGCCGCCTTGCTCGGCGGCGCCACGATCGCGTGGCTCGAGGACGGGCTCGCCCGGGCCGCCCGGATCGAGGTCAGCGCCGGCACCCGCGTGACGGTGCTCGTGCCCACCTCCCGGCTGGCCACCCACCGGGCTCGCGCGGCGCTGCCGGCCCAGGTCCTGCACGCCGATGCCGCCTTCAACGCGGGCCGGGCCGGCCTCCTCACCCTCGCGCTGACGGCACGCCCGGACCTGCTGTTCCCCGCGACCGAGGACCGGCTGCACCAGGAGCACCGCGCCGGTGTCATGCCGGCGAGCGTCGACCTCGTACGTCGCCTCCGCGCTGCGGGGCTTCCCGCGGCCATCTCCGGAGCCGGTCCGAGCGTCCTCGTCCTCGGCGACGTCGAGGACGAGATCATCGGCGCGTACGCCGGTGACTGGGAGGCGACCCGACCCGCCGTCGACCGCGACGGCGCGCAGATTCTCACCGTCTGACCTGGCGTTCCGCACTTCTCGCGGTCGATCTGGCCCCCCACGTCAGCGGGAGCTGGTTGAGCTGTAGAGGCTCGCTGGGATGTGTAGGAGGTCGAGGGCTTGCTGTTGCAGCGGGATGGGTTGGGGTTCGAAGGTCTGCACGATCTGGTCCCTGGTTGATGCGCTGGTGGCGCTGGACGTTGTTGAAGATTTCCAGGATGCGGGGACTCCTTCAGGATGGGCGTGCTTTGGAGGGTGAGGTCAACGCAGGGCTGCTTGGTGCGTTGCGATCAGCCGGTTGATGAGCACTGCGCCGAGGATCAGCAGGCCGGTCGCGACCTGTTGCCAGTTGCCGTCGACTCCATACAGGACGAGCGCGTTGCTGATGAGGCCGGCGACGACTGCGCCGAAGAGGGTGCCGGTGATGCTGCCGACGCCTCCGGTGATGCTGGCACCGCCGACGACGACCGCAGCGATGACGTTGAGCTCGAAACCGGTGCCGGTAAGAGGGTTTGCGCTGCCGAGCCAGCCCACGAGGATGACCGCAGCGAGCCCGGACAGGGCGCCGGTGAGCACGAAGCACAGCACCTTGATT
>JAENWO010000217.1 GCA_016649925.1 Actinomycetales bacterium | reverse complement strand
GTGCGCGCACCCCCGCCGTTCCCCGTGCCGACCGGCCGCGTCGCCGAGGCGGCCGCCGCGCTCCCCGGGCTCATGGTCGTCGAACCGGCACCCTTGGACGGCTACCGCCGCGAGTTCTTCGGCGAGGCCTGGTTCGACGTCGACGGCAACGGCTGCGACACCCGCAACGACCTGCTGACCACCTGGCTGACCGACGTCGTCCACGATCCGCTGAAGCCGTGCCTGGTCGTCTCCGGGAGCCTGCACGATCCCTACAGCGGGCACCTCATCGCCTTCACGCGCGGACCGGGCACGAGCGCCGCCGTGCAGATCGACCACGTCGTCGCGCTCGCCGACGCCTGGCGCAAGGGCGGCTCGCGCTGGACCGCCGCGGCGGCGCTCGCATTCGCGAACGACCCGGCGAACCTCATCGCGGTCGACGGGGACGTGAACCAGGACAAGGGAGCGGACGACGCCGCCTCCTGGCTCCCGCCCAACGTCGGCTTCCGGTGTGCTTACGTCGTGCAGCAGATCCTCGTCAAGGCGGCCTACGGTGTCGGCGTCACCAGCGAGGAGTTCGGGGCCCTGGCCGAGGAGGTGGCCCGTTGCCCCGACGACGACGACGACGACAACGACGGACCGACGGCGATGTCGGCCCCCCGCGATAGCCTCACCGCAACCGCACCACCGCCGCCACCGCCGCCACCGCCGCAGACAGTAAGGAGCCGCCTTGTTCCTGCTCGACGACACCGTCGTGTACAGCGCCAGCGACCTCACCATGGCCGCGGGATGCGAGTTCGCCGTGCTGCGTCGGCTCGACGAGAAGCTCGGGCGGGTGCCCAAGCTCGAGGTGGTCGACCCCATGCGGGACCGGGCGGCACGTCTCGGCGACCAGCACGAGATCAGGATCCTCGACCAGTTCCGGGGGCGGTTCGGCGCCGGGGTCGTCGAGATCGCCGTCCCCGACCGGTACGACCGCGCAGGGCTGGAGGCGCAGCAGGACCGCACGTTCGCGGCGCTGAAGGACGGCGCCGACGTCGTCTTCCAGGGCGGGTTCTTCGACGGTCGGTTCCACGGCCGTTCGGACTTCCTCGTGCGCGACGGCGAGGTGGACGGCCAGCCGCGGTACGCGGTGTTCGACACGAAGCTCGCCCGGTCGGCGAAGTCCCCGGCGATCCTGCAGCTGGCCGCCTACGCCGACCAGCTCCTCGCCGCCGGGATCCCGGTGACGGCCGAGACCCACCTCCACCTCGGCAACGATGTCGTCACGTCGCACGACACCGCCGACACGGTCGGCATCTTCCGCGAGCACCGCCGGCACGTGCAGGCCCTGCTCGACGAGCACCTCGGCGCCGACGGACCCCTCACCTGGGGCGACGAGCGCTATGCCGCCTGCCTGTGGTGCGACTACTGCAAGGCGGAGCTCGAGCCGAGCCGTGACGTGCGCCTCACGTGGGGCCTGCGCGCGACCCATCGCACCGCGCTCCGGGCGGCCGGGATCACGACGATCGACCAGCTGGCCGCGAGCACCGCGGCCGTGCCGAAGATCAGGCCCGCCTCGCTCGCCAAACTCAGGGCCCAGGCGGCGCTCCAGCTGCTGCAGGAAGCCGCCGAGGCGTCCGGTTCCACGCCGGCGGTATTCAGCGAGGTCCACTCCGTCGAGGCTCTGGACGCGCTGCCCGCACCCGACGACGGCGACCTCTTCTTCGACTTCGAGGGCGACCCGATGTGGGTGGACGGCGATCGCTCCACCTGGGGACTGGAGTACCTGTTCGGGATCGTCGAGGCCGGCCCCACCGACCGCTTCGTGCCGTTCTGGGCGCACGACCGGGCCGATGAGAAGGCGGCACTGGAGGCGTTCCTGGGGTACGTCCTGCAGCGGCGGGCCGCCCACCCCGGGCTGCACATCTACCACTACGCGTTCTACGAGCAGTCCGCCCTGCGTCAGCTCGCGCGGCGACACGGTGTGGGTGCGGGAGAGGTCGAGGCGCTCCTCGCCGACGGCGTCCTCGTCGACCTCTACCAAGTCGTCAAGGACAGCGTTCGGGTCTCGCAGCGCTCGTACTCGATCAAGAAGCTCGAGCCGTTGTACATGGGCGACCAGCTGCGCGACGCCGACGGCGTGACGAGCGGCGGCGACTCCGTGGTGGCCTACGAGGAGGCGTGCACGCTGCGGGACGCCGGTGACGTCGCCGGGTTCGAGGCGCGGCTCGCCGAGCTCGCCGACTACAACACCTACGACTGCGTCTCCACCAAGCGACTGCGCGACTGGCTCCTCGTCCAGCGCGACGCCGCCCACGCCGAGGAGCTGGCCACCGTCGTCACGTCCCTCAGGACCGCGGTGGACGTCGGGGAGGATGTCCGGACCGCGTCGAACGAGCCGGACCCCCGCGCGGAGCTCGCCGCCGCTCTCGCCGCTCTCGCCGCCATCGATGGTGGAGATGGCGACCCGGCAGTTCCCCTGCTCGCCGCCGCGCTGGAGTACCACCGCCGGGAGAACGACCCGTTCTGGCAGGCGCACTTCGAACGACTCTCGGCGCACGTCTCCGAGTGGGCGGACACCCGCGACGTGCTCGACGTCTACCACTCCCGCGTGCGCGAGGACTGGTTCGCCGGACGCGGCCGGCCGAGGCGCCAGATCGAGGTAGTCGGACGGCTCGGCACCGGCAGCACGCTCGCCGAGGGCTCGGAGGTGTTCTGCGTCTACCACCCGCCGCTACCCCCCGGGATGAACCCACCGGAGAGGCGGATCCGCGCCACGAGCATGGCACGGGTGCTCACGCGAGAGGTCACCGCCTCCGGTCTGGACCGGCTCGTCCTGACCGAGTCACTGCCCAAGGACGTCGAGGAGCACCGGGGCCTGCCGGTTCTCGTGACTCCCGGTCCACCGCCGAGGACGGAGGCGCTGGTCGCAGCGATCGAGGCCGTCGCTCGGACCGTCGCCGGACCGCTCCCCGACACCCCCGCAGGACCGGAGGCACCCGACTCGCCCGCCGCACCTGCAGCCCCGGCCGCACCTGGCGCTCTCGAGTCCCCCGTGGCGCCAACGATCGGACACGCAGCGCTGGACATCCTGCGCACGATCCCGCCACGGATGGTCGGCGGCGGACCGCTCCCGGAGCCAAGCCCGCTGCCGGACGGCTCCCACGACGACATCCGTGCGGTCACCGAGGCGATCCTGCGCAGCGACGACTCCTACGTCGCCGTGCAGGGACCTCCCGGGACCGGCAAGACCTACCTCGGCACCCGGGTGATCGCCCGACTGGTCACCGAGCACCGCTGGCGCGTCGGTGTGGTGGCCCAGTCGCACGCCGTCGTCGAGCACTTCCTCGACGGGGTGATCTCAGCCGGGATCGACCCCCGGCAGGTGGCGAAGCGGGTCCGCGACACGAAGCCCGAGGACCTCGCCGCGGCCGGTCTGGACACGAAGTCCGAGAGCCCGGCACCGCCGTCGTGGACCTCGCTGGACACCTACGGCCACATGGACTTCCACGAACGCATGCGAGGCGTCGGAGCCGTGATCGGCGGCACCGCCTGGGACTTCGCCAACCGCCGCCGCTTCGACATCGGCGCACTCGACCTGCTCGTCGTCGACGAGGCCGGCCAGTTCGCCCTGGCGAACACGGTGGCCGTGTCAACGGCGGCCCGTCGGCTCCTGCTGCTCGGCGACCCGCAACAGCTGCCGCAGGTCAGCCAGGGCACCCACGACGCACCGGTGCACGTCTCCGCCCTGAGCTGGCTGGCCCAGGGGCACGAGGCCCTGCCGGCCACCCACGGGTTCTTCCTCGGCCGCACCTGGCGCATGCACCCCGAGCTGTGCATCCCCGTGTCGGCGCTCGCGTACGACCACCAGCTGCACAGCCACCCGCGCACCGCCGAACGTCACCTCGACGGGCTCGAGCCGGGGGTGCACGTCGTCACGGTGTCGCACCGAGGCAACGTAGTGGACTCGCCCGAGGAGTCCGAGGAGGTCCTCGCCCAGATCTCGGCCCTGCTCGGGCGCACCTGGGTGGACGGCGGGGAACGAACGCTCGAGCAGAACGACGTGCTGGTCGTCGCGGCGTACAACGCACAGGTTCAACGCATCCGTCGTGACCTCGTCGCGGCCGGGCTCCCGGGGGTACGCGTCGGGACGGTCGACAAGCTCCAGGGTCAGGAAGCCGCCGTTGTGGTCCTCTCCCTCGCCGCCTCGAGCGCCGACGACGCCCCCCGCGGTCTGGCGTTCCTGCTCTCCCGCAACCGCATCAACGTCGCGATCTCCCGCGGCAAGTGGGCGGCTATCATCGTGCGCTCACCGTCCCTGACCCGGCACCTCCCGTCGGACCCCGACGAGCTGTCGGAGCTCGGAGCCTTCGTCGCGCTGTGCTCCGGTGCACACGAACGGCGGCCACGACGCCGGCTCACCGGGAGCCCGGTATCGGTCGGCTAGCCCTCCCCGAGGTGTTCGACGAGCGCACCGTCGTGCACGACCTCGAGGTGCCCCACCGCGTGCACCAGCACCCCGAGGACGCGGCCGTACACATCACGTGGGCGGAGGACTGAGGCAGGTCAGGACTCCGGGGTGTCCCAGTTGGGCTGGGGCTCGGCCGGAGCCTGGGCCGTCGTGGAGCGTCGGCCCGATCCTGACGCGGGGCGTTCGTCGGCGGGGGAGCCGATCCTGTTCTTGACCATCTCCGCCACCTTGTCGGTGACCTGACCGCCCTGCTCGCGCACGACGTCGCCGATCTTGCTCTCGGCCTGCGCGACCCGCTCCTGGACCTTCGGGTTCTCCCAGGCGGACCGGCCCATCTGCTTGAGCTTCTCGTACTGCTGCCGGCCCGCGCGCGTACCGAACAGGTAACCCACCGCAGCTCCGATCAGGAACCCGACCTTGCCCTTCATGGGAAATCCACCTCTCGTGGTGCTCGACGTCTCCTTGCCCCGAGCCTACGGGGACCGTTGCAGGGTCGCGCGACAAAGTCCCCGCTAGGGATCCTTGGTCGCTAGAACTCAGACATCTGTCTTGAGTTTTGCTTGACGTTCCGCCGCCATCGGCGCAGCCTGTCTGTAGGGCTGCATCTTGCTCCAAACCCTTGATGCACAAGGCATCCACGTCTCCTTGCCGGTGCGCTGCCCGT
>JAENWO010000099.1 GCA_016649925.1 Actinomycetales bacterium | reverse complement strand
GGGTGCTCCCGTGGTCGATGCCGCCACCGGGCCCACGACGTGGACAACCTGTGGGTAACGGACTCCTCGTTCTTCCCCTCCTCCGCCGCCCTCAACCCCGCCCTGACGATCGCGGCCAACGCGCTGCGCATTGCACCGGACGTCGTCGCTCAAGCTGCGCTCACCGCGTAGCGCGGCCCGGGCAGACCGCTCAGCGCCGACGCCACCGGCTCGAGAGGAACGGCCAGGCGAGGGCGACGGCTGCGCACAGCACGATGCCCCCGGTGAAGGACAGGCCGAGGCGCCGGGCGATCAGGTTGAGCACGATGACTACGACGACCGTCACGACCATCTGACGCAGACCAAGCCGCCACAACGGGCGAGAAGAGCCGATGCGCTCGCCGATCGGCCGGGGCGTCGGCCCGCTGCCAGGGGTGGTCATGGCGTCGAGCATGTCAGACCCGAGGGCGCTCCTGCGCCGAGGTGGCGTCAGGTCGCTCGGTGGTCAGCCCTCGCTGAGCTCGGCGTCGTCGGGAGCCAGGCGCGTGTCGGGCGCGTCCTTGGCCCAGCGACCGGCGTCGGCGATCTCCTCCTCCGGACGGGGCGGGATCGTCTCGTCGAACTCGAGCAGCTCGACCTCGTGGCCCCGCGGGGCCACGCCTTCCTCGGGGATGTTCGTCGACATCGGTGCGCTCCTTGCGGTGAGGCTGGGGCTACTGCAGCGCGGGGATGACCTCGCGCTCGAAGAGCTCGATCCCGGACCGGTCGTACGCCGCCTCCGGGAAGTAGAAGATCGCGTGGGCCAGGCCCGCGTTCTTCATGGCCCGGAGCCGCTCCACGACCTGCTCGGGCGTCCCGACGGCGAGTGCGTCGCCGGTGCGGTAACCGGCGATCAGGTCCGCCGTGCGCTCGGCACCCAGGTGGGGCAGTGCCCGCTCCTCGAGGACCCGCAACCGCTCGTCCACCTCGGCCTCGGTGGCGCCGATGGCCACGTTGTAGTTGGCCGAGCGGGTGATCGCCTCGAACGACGTGCCCTCGGCGGCGCAGTGCTCGGCCAGCACCTCGCTCTTGTGCGCGAACCCCTCCGGGCTCCCGTCGAAGTTTGTGTGCGTGGCGTACCTCGCCGCGATGCGCAGCGTCACCTTCTCGCCGCCACCCGCGATCCAGAGCGGGATCCCGCCCTCCTGGAGGGGCAATGGGCGCACGATGGCGCCGTCGACCTGATAGTGCTTCCCGTCCAGGGTGGCGACGCCCTCGGTCCAGGCCTGACGCATGATCTGCACGCCCTCGTCGAGCATCGCGAGCCGCTCACCGGCGCGCGGGAAGCCATACCCGTAGGCACGCCACTCGTGCTCGTACCACCCGCCGCCGATGCCCATCTGGGCCCGGCCGCCGGAGATGACGTCCACCGTGGCGGCCACCTTCGCGAGGTAGACGGGGTTGCGGTACGCCATGCACGTGCACATCTGGCCGAGCTTCACGCGGGACGTGCTCGCGGCGAACGCGGCCATCAGCGTCCACGCCTCGTGCGTCGCCTCCTCGCTCGGGACCGGAACCGTGTGGAAGTGGTCGTACACCCACAGGGAGTCCCAGGGGCCGCGGTCGGCGTGCTGGGCGAGACCGTTCATCACGTCCCAGTGCTGCGCGGGGTCGATGCCGACGAGGTCGAAGCGCCAGCCTTGAGGAATGAAGAGTCCGAATCTCATGCGAGCAGACTACGGCGTACTCGGACCCGGCGGCGCCGCCAGACCCAGAACCCCAGACCCACGAGGATGAGCATGAACACGACCACGAGGACCGGCACAAGGATCGCGAGCACCGTCATCGTCAGGGCGGAGATGTCCTCGACCGTGGAGACCACCGGTGCCCCGATGCCCGCCGTCGAGAGGTTCACCACGGACCTGGTCCCCGCCTTGGCCACGTGGGTGGTCAGTGCGAGCACCACGCCGATGACGAACGGCACCACGGCCCCACTCGTGAAGAACTTCTCGGGGTCGGTGATCGCGGGCGTGGTGGATCCCGCGCCGGCGGCGAAGACGATGCCGCCCGCCGTCGGGCGCACGAGCGTCTGCACGATGTCGTTGAGGTGATCCACGGCGGGGATCTTGTCCGCGACGACCTCGAACAGGAGGAGGACACCGAGCATCACCAGCACCCAGGAGTTGGTCAGCCACTCCCAGTTGGCTGGGAGATCGACCACCGTGGTGAACCGGGCGAGCAGCCCGATGGAGAGCATCGGGATGAACGCGTTCAGCCCCGCTGAGAGCGCGAGGCCGCTACCTGTGAGCAGCTCGAGCATCGCAGGACGCCCCGGCCCCGGTGCGGGCGGGGCCGACGGGGGAGTGGGGGAGAGCACGCACCATGAGGCCAAGTCTGGCAGAGACTCGCGGCGCAGCTCGTGAGACGGGGCCCTGGATCGCTTAGGGTGGATCGGTGAGCACAGCTGACCGGGACCCCGCCCGTCCCGTGGCATCGGGCGCCGCGTCCAGCGCCGTCAGCGACCGGGTCCTCACCATCCCCAACATCATCTCGATGCTCCGGCTGCTGATGGTGCCGGTGGTCGGAGCCCTCATCCTCTCCGGACACTACGTCGCGGCGTTCGTCGTGCTCGTCGTCTCGGGAGCCAGCGACTGGCTCGACGGCGTCATCGCCCGCCGCTTCAACCAGACCTCGCGGCTCGGTCGTTTCCTGGATCCCTCGGCCGACCGTCTCTTCATCGGCGTCACCCTCGTCGGCATGGCGGTGCGTGACCTGATCCCCTGGTGGATGGTCATCGTGATCGCCGCGCGCGAGGCAGTGGTCGCGCTCATGCTCCCGTTCATGGTGCGCCGCGGCTTTCCCGGTTTCCCGGTGCACCTGGCGGGCAAGGCCGGCACGTTCGCGCTGATGTACGCGTTTCCCCTCCTCCTGCTGGCGAAGCTCGGCGGGGCATTGGGCGACGTCGCCTGGGTGGTCGGCTGGGCGGCAGCACTCTGGGGCGTGTTCCTCTACTGGTGCGGCGGTGTCCTCTACGTCAACCAGTTCCGCGAGGTCATGACCAGCGGCGCGACCTCGAGCGCGCGCCCCGCAACGTGATGAGCCGGGACCCGCGCGGGGACGCGGCTCAGCGCGTGGGCACGCCCCTGTCCGGGCCGGGACGGTCCGTGCGGCGACCCGATGCCTCGATGACGCTGCTCATCGAGGTGATGGAGCGCCCGCTGGACCCCGGCTACGCCGCCGCCGCGGCGAACCGCTCGACCACCCCCCGGGCCACCGGCCCACGACGCGGGCTCGGCCAAGCCCTGATCCTCTTGCTCGCCGTCGCTCTCGGGCTCGGCGGGGTATGGGCGGCACGTGAGCTGCGCGCGCCGCGGGCGGCGGACACGAACGCCCGCGTGGTCCTGGAGGACCAGATCCGGGAACGGACCGCCACGGGCGAGGACCTGCAGATGGCGAACGCCGAGATCCGCACCGAGATCACGTCCCTCCAGGAGAGCGCGCTGGGCGAGGACGCGACCGCCATCCTGCAGCGTTCGGAGCAGCTCGGCGTGTGGGCCGGGACGACGGCGGTGCACGGCCCGGGTGCGGTCGTCACGCTCGAGGACTCGGCCCGCGCCCTGCAGGGGGAGCCGGGGACCGAGGACGAGCGCGTGCTGGACTTCGACCTCCAGGTCGTCGTGAACGGGCTGTGGGCGAGCGGCGCCGAGGCGATCGCGATCAACGGTCACCGGCTCACCGCGACCACCGCCATCCGCACCGCCGGCCAGGCGGTGCTGGTGGACCTCCAGCCCCTGATCTCACCCTACCGGGTGGAGGCGGTGGGAGACCCGAACGCGATGCGCACCGCGTTCGCCCGGAGCAGCGCCGCGGCCCACCTCTCGACGCTGAGCTCCGCCTTCAGCATCCCGAGCACGGTGAGCCCGGCGGACGACCTGACGCTGCCGGCCGCGACGGCGCCGACGCTGCGCAGCGTGCGCCAGCTGGCGACGCCGGGACAGGCGATCGGGCCGTCCGGTGGCAGTGGGCATGGGAGACTGAGGGACAGCGGGGAAGGGAGACGCGAGTGATCGCGGTGGTCGGGCTGGTGATCGGGGTGGTCCTCGGGCTCCTGGTCCAGCCGAGCGTCCCCGTGGAGCTCCAGCCCTACCTACCGATCGCCGTGGTCGCGGCCCTGGACGCGTTGTTCGGCGCATTCCGCGCCCGGCTCGAAGGGGTCTTCGACGACCGCGTGTTCGTCACCTCCTTCCTCTTCAACGTCGTCATCGCCGCGTTCATCGTCTTCCTCGGGGACCAGCTGGGCGTCGGCTCCCAGCTGAGCACCGCCGTCGTCGTGGTGCTCGGCATCCGCATCTTCTCCAACGCCGCGTCCATCCGTCGCCACGTGTTCAAGGCCTAGCACCATGAGCCCGGACGGGAAGGACCCTCGCAAGCGCGAGCCGTTGCGCTCGCGCCTCCTCATCGCCGCCTTGTGCGTGCTGCTCGGCTTCGCGATCGTCGCGCAGGTGCGCCACACCCAGGAGGACCAGTTCAGCTCCCTGCGGCAGGACGACCTTGTCCGCCTCCTGGACGAGGTCACCCAGCGCAACGAGGACCTCGCGGACGAGGGCGAGCAGCTGCGCCGCGACCGCAGCGCCCTGCTCAGCGGTTCGGACGCACGCGCGCTGGCCGAGGACTACGCCATTCTCCAGGGCATCCTCGCCGGCACGGAGCCGGTGGAGGGGCCAGGCGTCGTGGTCACCGTCCGCGACGTGGACGGCGACGTCACGGCGCAGATCATGGTCCACATGCTCGAGGAGCTGCGCAACGCCGGTGCCGAGAGCGTCGAGCTCTCCGGGCAGCGGCTCACGGCGTCCTCGGCGTTCGAGGACTCCAGCCTCGGGGTGATGGTGGACGGCGTGCTCATCTCCTCCCCGTACGAGTGGCGGGCGATCGGCAATGCGCAGACCCTGGCCGTCGCCCTCGACATCCCGGGAGGCGCCCTGGCGGGGTTCCGCAACGTGGGCGCGACGCTCGACCTGCAGGAGCGAGACCTCGTGCAGATCACCGCGATCCGGACCCCGCAGGAACCACGCTTCGCCACGCCCGTCCCCGAGGGCGGCTGAGCGCCGCAGGAGGCCGCGAAGGTATCGCCACGACGCTCCCGTGCCCGTAGAGTGGGAGCCTAAAGTTTCTGTGTGCACTCCGGGCCCGCCGACTGCGGACCCGCTGCACGCACCTGGCACAGGGAGTCATCGCGATGGCCGCAGAGGACCGTACGTCCGAGGACGCCCCCGCGCGCCGCGAGGGCTTCGCCGAGGGTCACACCACCGCGAGCCTGGGCCGGATCGTTCCCGGGGAGACCGAGACCGACGTCGCTCCCGGTGCGATCGACGCCGGTGACAAGGCCGCCGTCGAGGCGCTGCCCCCGTCCTCCGCGCTGCTCATCGTGCAACACGGCCCGAACGCCGGCGCGAGGTTCCTGCTCGACTCCGAGCGGGTCACCGCCGGCCGCGACACCAAGGCCGACATCTTCCTGGACGACGTGACGGTCTCCCGCAAGCACGCCGAGTTCCTCGGCACCTCAGGTGAGTTCACGGTCCGCGACGTCGGCAGCCTCAATGGCACCTACGTCAACCGCACCCGGATCGACCAGGTGGTCCTCCAGGCCGGCGACGAGGTCCAGATCGGCAAGTACCGCCTCACCTTCCACCCCAGTCCCCACCGCACCGCGCCGAGCGCGGGCAGCGCCGACTCCGTTGCGGGTGAGCAGGGCCAGTGAGTGGTTCGACGTCCTCGGCACGTGTCGAGGAGGACGGCGAACGCTGGCCGCCCGGGATCTCCCGCACCCCGACGATGAACATCGGGGGCGCGCTGAGCATCCTCCAACGCGAGTTCCCGACGGTCAGCGTCTCCAAGGTCCGCTTTCTCGAGGAGCAGGGTCTCGTCGCGCCGCACCGCACGCCCTCGGGCTACCGCACCTACAGCCAGGCGGACGTCGAGCGGCTGCGGTTCGCGCTTGCCGCCCAGCGGGACTCGTTCCTCCCGCTCCGCATCATCCGTGAGCGCCTGGGCGAGCTGGACGCTGGCGCGAGGGGCATCCCCGCGCCCGGTGCGCGCGTGGTCAGCGAGGACGGTGAGCTCACCGCCGCGACCACCAGGTCCCGGCTGACGGCGGGACAGACCGCCGAGGCAGCCGATTGCGACGTCGAGCAGGTGCGGGCCCTGACCGCCGCCGGCCTGATCAGCACCGACTCCGGTGGCAAGTACCCCTCGAGCGCCGTAGCCATCGTCAGGCTCGCGGCGCAGCTCGCCGAGCACGGCATCGATGGCCGGCACCTGCGGAGCCTGCGCTCCGCCGCGGACCGCCAGCTCGACCTGATCGAGCAGATCGTCGCGCCCGTCCGCTCGCACCGCACCGGACCGGCGTCGGCCGCCTCGCGCGCCAAGGCCCACACGCTCGCCTCGGACCTGACCGAGACGTTCAGCCAGCTCCACACCGCACTAGTCCGGGCTGGCATCGACCGCCTGTTGTGAGATTCTGCCTCCCGGATCGTGGGCACTTCCGCGGGCCGCGGCGTAGCGTTGTGCCCGTGCGCAAGATGGGAGTTCTCGGGGTGCGGGTGCGTGTTCACGCGCCCGAGCACGATGTGCTCGTCGTGCTCTCGGAGGCCGACGGACCGCTGTCGCTGCCGATCGTGATCGGACCGCACGAGGGAGTGGCGATCGCGACGGCGCAGGCGGGCATGCAGTCTCCGCGGCCGAGCCCTCATGACTTGCTCCTCGGCACGCTGGCCGCCACCGGGATCGGGCTGGACCGCGTCAACATCGTCGAGCTGCGTGAGGGTACCTTCATCGCCGAGCTGGTCCTGTCCAACGGGCGTCGGGTGGACTCGCGCGCCTCGGACGCGATCGCGATCGCCCTGCGAGCCCACGTGGACGTCTGGTGCGCGGAGGACGTCCTGGACGCGACCGCCGTCGTCCTCGACGAGGACGAGCAGACGGACGTGCACCTCAGCGGCGCGGGCGTCGGGGAGGAGACGGAGGGCCACACCGAGGAGGAGGTCGCCGAGTTCCGCGAGTTCCTGGAATCGGTGGCGCCGGAGGACTTCGAGGACGCGAGCGGTGACCCACTCTGAAGCTCACCTTGAGGGTCAGACACACCGGCGCGACACGCCGAGAGGGTTTGCACGGCGCGCGTCGTTGACGCTCACCCTTCCCTGGCCTACCTTTCACTTAGAGGGCTGAGGATGATAGCCCGAGGACCACGACGCGTACGGTGGTGTGGTGCGGGCGATGAATGGAGACGGCGTGAGCAGCATCGATGCGACGGTTGACGCCGGCACCTCTGCCCCCCAACGGGCGCAGGGCATGCTCTTCGGCGACACGTTGCCCGACCTGGACACTGCCACCGGCTACCGCGGCCCCATTGCGTGCCGCGCCGCCGGCATCACGTACCGCCAGCTCGACTACTGGGCCCGCACCGGGCTCGTCGAGCCGAGCGTGCGTCCGGCGACCGGTTCCGGCACCCAGCGTCTCTACAGCTTCCGCGACATCCTCGTCCTCAAGGTCGTCAAGCGGCTCCTCGTCACCGGCGTCTCCCTGCAGCAGATCCGCTCCGCCGTGGACCACCTGCACGAGCGCGGCGTCGACGACCTGGCACAGATCACCCTGATGAGCGACGGCGCGAGCGTCTACGAGTGCACCTCAGCGGACGAGGTGTACGACCTCGTCCAGGGCGGGCAGGGAGTCTTCGGCATCGCCGTCGGCCGCGTGTGGCGGGAGGTCGAGGGCAGCCTCGCCGAACTCCCGACGGAGCGTGCCGAGGACGAGGCGCCGACGGCGAAGGACGACGAGCTCGCCCGCCGTCGGGCCACACGCCAGATCAGCTGACCCCTCGGCCGAAACGTTCGTCCACCGTCGAGACCCCATCGGCTGACGCGCGCCGTCAGTGCACCGGCAGGGCGGGGTCGTACCGGGTGTGACCATCGCGCAGGTTGATCGTCGCGTCCTCGAACGGTGGCGGTGGTGCGGCCGTCGAGGAATGTTTGGATCGCCAGCTCGCCGGTCGCGACCGCCGAGGAGGCGCCGTCCGCCGCGCGCGACAGGTCCCCGGGTCGCCCCGCCCTGGTCGGTTGCGCACCCGCTCAGGGCC
>JAENWO010000464.1 GCA_016649925.1 Actinomycetales bacterium | reverse complement strand
CGAGTTCGCCCGCGCGTTCGACGTCCGGCCCGGCGACCAGATGTTCCTCGCACCCCAGCGGCGCGTCCGGATCTGGTGACGGGTCCAGGTGTCGGCGGCAACGGCACCCCGAGCTCCTCGAACGCGAAGGTCAGTGTGAGCCGGCCGAGGATGCGGTGGTCGCCGCGAGGATCGAGGTCGTCACGGCGGCGTTGGCCCCGTCGATCGCCGTGCGCACAGCCTCGCCCGCGAAATCGCCCGCGGCGATCTGCTTCGCGCGACGGCGCAGGTCTCGCTTGCTGAGCGGCGACCCGGACACCACGACGGGCACCTGATCGACGGCATGCAGCAGTGAGATCAACGCCGCCTCCCGAGGTTCCGGGCTCCGTCCGACCCACAGCACGTCGTACGGGCCACGTCGGACGGCGTTCTCGTGCGCGGGGTCGGCTGCCGCCAGGATCGGGTGGGAAGATCCCGAGGATCTTGCCCTCGTCTGCATGCAGGATGCCCCGCTGGGTGAGCCGGACCAGGAGGCTCTCACGTAGGCCCTTCGCCAGGCCGGCCAGCACGTCCTGAGGCTTGGCCGGTCGGCGGCCGGCGAGGTAGGTCAGCGCCTCGTCGAGCATAGGGTCCCCGGTGGGTCCGCGTTCCGGATGGTCAGCCGCCCCGGCTTGGCGGCCTCCCCCGGTCCCGCGACGTCG
Organism: Actinomycetales bacterium; assembly: GCA_016649925.1. Lineage (GTDB taxonomy): Bacteria > Actinomycetota > Actinomycetes > Actinomycetales > Beutenbergiaceae > JAENWO01. The sequence goes on along the minus strand of JAENWO010000464.1, from coordinate 1,916 downwards.
ACATAGCCGGCCGCGGCGAGCTCGAGGACGACGCCCCCGGCCGGCACGAAGCCCAGCCGGGTCCAGTCCACGACGGACTTTCCCGTCCCGTCGTCGGTGAGCAGGAGCAGCAGGTCTTCAGCGATGAGCAGGCCACCACGGTATCCACCCCAGCGGGAGCCGAGACAGGTCGCCGACGTCGACACAGCGCGGCGCAGCGACCTGGCTCGGCGCCGGCGACCTGCGTCGGCAGCAGGGCAGCGTCAGAACAGCGTGAAGCCGCCGCGGGCGAGGGTGAACCCGTGCCCGGAGGCGGCCGACCGGCAGGTGACGCCGTCGGTGTCGCTGGTGCACATGAAGTCGCCGACGACACTCGTCTGGCCGTAGTCGAGGACCGTCAGGTCGGGGCTCGCCTCACCCGGAGCGTCCTCCGTCGAGCACGGCAGGGACGCCTCGGCCTCGGTGACCTGCACGATGTGGCCCACGGTTCCCGTGCAGTCGGGCACGTTCGGCGGGCTGAACGTGTAGTCGGCGATGTAGCAGGTCGCGTCCTCGGCACCGATCTCGCACCAGATGTTCCGGCTCGGCAGGGCGAAGGCGGCGACGTCGAGAGCATCGGCGGGGGGCGTGACGGCGGGCACCGAGCTCAGGGTGGTCTCGGAGTCGGAAGCGGTGGTCTGAGCCGCGGTGGTCTCAGCGTCCCCGGACGACGGCGTCCCGCGCGTGGCAAAGAGGGCGATGAGGATGCCGATCAGGACGACGTCCATGAAGATCAACGCGATCGCCCCGCCGCCCAAGGGTCGACGTACCGGCATCTGTGCCTCCTGTCCCGGTATGTTCGGTGCCGAACACCCATACGGTACGCGGTCGACGGCGGTGGTTGCGTCGGCGGTGGGACGACGACGGCGGCGCTCACCTCCGTGAGGCGAGCACCGCCGTCGTCGACGCTGGGGCCGGGATCAGTCGAAGATCGGGCCCTGCGTCCGGCTGCGCTTGAGCTCGTAGAAGCCGGGGAAGGAGGAGACGAGCACGACGCCGTCCCACAGCTTGCCGGCCTCTTCGCCCTTGGGGGCGGGAGTGATGACGGGGCCGAAGAACGCGATGCCGTTGAAGGCCACCACGGGGGTGCCGACGTCCTGGCCGACCTTGCTGATGCCCTCGTCGTGGGAGGCCCGCAGGGAGTCGTCGAACTCGTCGGAGGTGGCGTAGTCGATCAGGTCGGCGGGCAGGCCGACCTCCGCGATGGCCTCGATCAGCACCTGGGTGCGGTCCGTGCGGCCACCGGGGTGGAACCGCGTGCCGATCGCGTCGTACAGCGGCTTGACGAACTCCTCACCGTGCAGCTCGCGGGCCGCGTTGACCACGCGCACCGGCCCCCACGGCCCGTCCGGCATCTCCCGGGACTCCGGGGAGACGTCCGGGCCCTCGTTCAGCACGGCGAGGCTCATGATGTGCCAGTTGACCGTGATGTCGCGGACCTTCTCGACCTCACCGATCCAGCGGGACGCCAGCCAGGCCCACGGGCACGCCGGGTCGAACCAGAAGTCGGCGGTGTTGGTCTGCGTGGTCTCGGTGGACGTCAGCTCGGGTGCGGCGGCGGTTGCTTGGCTCACGGGTGAAACTCCTCGGACGGCTTGAGATTCGGACGGTGGTGACACGTGTCGCAACGACGCCTCCGGGGAGTTCATTCCGCAACGGGGCGACGGCGCACGATACGGGACCGGGACCGGGACCGGGACGGGGGTCGCACGGTCTGCAAGTGGGGTTGGCTGCGTCCAGCGCCGGGGGACGATGGACAGGTGCCGACGATCACCCGCCTCTACGCGGACGACGAGGGTCGCGTCCGGTTCGCGGATGTGACGGTGGACCTGAGGCCGGACCCTCCGCCGTCGGGCGCCACGAGCACGTCACCGCCTCGGGCGAGACAAGGGTGTTCG
>JAENWO010000430.1 GCA_016649925.1 Actinomycetales bacterium | reverse complement strand
TCCGCAACTACGACCCGTGCATCTCGTGCGCGACCCACTTCCTCGACCTGACGGTGGACCGGACGTGACCCCAGGCGACGAGCTGGTCCCGCTGGGCCCGCTCGTCGTCGGGCTGGGCGCCCCCGACCGCGGGGACGACGCCGTGGGTCTTGCAGTTGCGCGGTCCGTCGGCGCGCTCGGTCTGTCCGGGGTGCAGGTCACCGAGCACGAGGACCCCACCGGGCTGATCGACCTCTGGGCCGACCGTGACGTGACGGTGGTCATCGATGCGGTGGTTTCGGGTCAGCCGCCCGGTACCGTGCACGTGGTGGAGACAGGTAGCGACGCCGCCGCGTTGCCCGAGTCGGCCTGGGCGGGGGAGGGTCGCGGGGGAACTCACGCCTTAGGGATAGCGGCTGCCGTTGAGCTCGCCCGCGCCCTGGGGCGCCTCCCGCGTCGTCTGGTGATCGTCGGGGTGGAGGCGGCCGGGTTCGACTACGGCACCGCGCTGAGCGTGCCGGTTGCCGCGGCCGTCCCCGACGCCGTCGCGCAGGTGCTCGCCGTGCTGCACGGTGAGGACGGCCGCTCCCCGCGCGCCGCGTCTGCCCCCGAGGGCTGAGTCTCAGCAGATCCGTGGCAGCTGCTCGCCGACCAACATGTCGACGATGCGTTCGCTGCCGACGATGGTCCGCACGGTCACCATGCCTGGGTGCTCGGCGACGACCTCACCGATCCGGGCCGCCCCCTCACCCTGCGGCACCGCGCGCATGGCGGCGACGACCGCGTCGGCTGATGCGGCCGGCACGACGGCGACGAGCTTGCCCTCGTTGGCGACGTGGAACGGGTCGAGCCCCAGCATCTCGCAGGCTGCCCGGACCGGCTCCGGGATCGGGATCGTCGTCTCGTCGAGGGCCATCCCGACGCCGGAGGCGTCCGCGATCTCGTTGAGCGCCGACGACAGCCCGCCCCGCGTCGGGTCGCGCAGGACCCGCAGACCCGGCTCGACGGCGAGCATCGCGGCGACCAGGGCGTTCAGGGGCTGGGTGTCCGAGGCGATCTCCACCTCGAACTCCAGACCCTCGCGCACGCTCATGATCGCCACGCCGTGCAGGCCGATCGGGCCGGACACGATCACGACGTCGCCCGGGCGCGCGGCGTCGGCGGCCAGGGTCACACCGTCCGGCACGACCCCGATCCCCGCGGTGTTGACGAACAGCCGGTCCGCCGCCCCTCGGCCGACCACCTTGGTGTCTCCGGTGACGATCTGCGTCCCGGCGGCGGCAGCGGCGCGCGCCGCGGACGACGTGATCCTGGCGAGCTCGGTCAGCGGCAGACCCTCCTCGATCACGAACGCGAGCGAGATCGCGAGTGGCTGGGCACCCATCATGGCCAGGTCGTTGACCGTGCCGTTGACCGCGAGCTCGCCGATGTCCCCGCCAGGGAACTGCAGCGGGCTGACCACGAAGGAGTCGGTGGTGAACGCCAGCCGGGTGCCGGCGACGTCCACCACCGCGGCGTCGTTCAGCGGGCCGCCGGGGGAGGCCGCCGCCAGGCACGGGGCGATGACCTCGCGCATCAGCGCTCCGGAGAGCTGACCGCCCGATCCGTGGCCGAGGATCACGCGGGCGCCCTCGGGGATCGGTACCGGGCAGCTCAGCGACATCGGGTCGATGGTCGTGGTCGGCTGGGGTCCGTCGGCGTTCATCGCAGGCTCACCTTCCGTGCGTCCACGCCGCGTGCCGCGGAATAGAACGCCGCGCAGGTGCCCTCGCTGCTCACCATCGGTGCACCGAGCGGCTTCTGCGGTGTGCACAACGTCCCGTAGGCCGTGCAGTCCAGCGGCACCTTCGCGCCGGTGAGGATCGCGCCGGCGATGCAGGCGGGGTGCTCGAGGGTGTGGATCGTGCCGACGTCGAAGCGCTGCTCGGCGTCGAACCGCGCGTACTCCGCGCGCAGCCGATACCCGGAGTCCGGGATCGGCCCGACGCCGCGCCACGTGCGGTCACCGATCTCGAAGACCTCCATGATCTGCCGCTGCGCCAATGGAGTGCCCTCACGCTTGACCGCGCGGGCGTACTGGTTCTCGACCTCCGCACGTCCCGCCTCGAGCTGGCGGATCGCCATCAGGATGCCCTCGAGCAGGTCAAGCGGCTCGAACCCGGTAACCACGATCGGCACGTGGTACGTCGACGCGATCGGCTCGTACTCCGTCCAGCCCATCACTGCGCACACGTGCCCGGCGGCCAGGAAGCCCTGCACCTGGTTGGTGGGGGAGTCCAGCAGGGCGGTCATCGCCGGGGGCACCAGGACGTGGCTGACCAGCACGCTGAAGTTGTCGATGTCGCGCCGGGCGGCCTCGGCCACGGCCATCGCGTTCGCCGGCGCGGTGGTCTCGAAACCGACCGCGAAGAACACCACCTCACGGTCGGGGTTGTCGACCGCGATCTTGAGCGCGTCCAGCGGGGAGTAGACGATCCGGACGTCAGCACCGCGCGCCTTGAGCGCCAGCAGGTCCGTGGAAGTCCCCGGCACGCGCAGCATGTCGCCGTAGCTGGTGAAGATCACGTCCGGGCGGGCCGCGATGGCCAGCGCCTTGTCAACCTGCTCCAGCGGGGTCACGCACACCGGGCAGCCGGGCCCGTGGATCATCCGCACGCCCTGCGGCAGCGCCTCGTCGATGCCCTGCTTGACGATCGTGTGCGTCTGACCGCCGCAGACCTCCATCAGCGTCCAGGGTCGGGTGGTGATCCGGTGGATCTCGTCAAGGATCGCCCTGGCCAGCACGGGGTCGCGGTACTCGTCGAGGTACTTCACGACGGGCCCCCTGCAGCGGACGTGGCGGCGCCCGCCGATGCGGACGCTGAGCCGAAGGTCGCCGGGGAGCCGTCGTCGCTGAGCACCGCGGGGCGGTCCATCC
>JAENWO010000070.1 GCA_016649925.1 Actinomycetales bacterium | reverse complement strand
AGCAGCCCCTGGCCGACGCTCGCCGCTGCCTGTGCCGTGGCGAGGTCCTTGGGCCGGCGGTTGAGGCCGAGCACGGTCAGGGCCGCCGCGATCGCGCCCGACGAGACGAGCACCACCTGCCCCCCGGCCGCGCGACGCCGGGCCAGCACGTCCACGAGGGCGGTGAGCTTGACGACGTCGAGACGGCCGACGTCGTCCGTGAGGGATGAGGAGCCGATCTTGACGACGACGCGGTGGGCACGCGCGGGGTCCCCGAGCGCGGCCCGGTCGGCGAGTGCAGGGGTCACGGCCCCATTCTCCCGCATGGCAGCACCTCGCCCCGACGCCGCGGCCCGCCCGAGCCCGGGCCGCTCACCGCATCGAGACCGTCGGTTCTCCGTGAGATCGCGAATCGAACGTGACGAGCTCACGGCGAACTGACGAGCTCAGGGTGGCGGGGCCGTGCCGTCCACGGGTCTGGGCAGGACCGGCTCGACGTCGGAAGCGGAGTCCCTCAGTCCTCCCGCTCGGTCCAGACCTCGGCCCGCGCGGCCGCCTTGGCGTCCATCCGGCCGTGAAACTCCACCCTCTTCTCCGCACGGGTGGGTCGCTGGCTCTCGTCGAGGCGTAGGTCCGTGCCACGGGGCGAGGCGAGGAGCTCCGGACCGGTGAGCAGCGTGGGCTCCCAGTCGAAGATGACGCCCCTTGGCCCGTCGCCGATGACCACCTCGTCGCCCGCGACGGCACCCGCCTTGAAGAGCTCGTTCTCCACCCCGAGGGTGGCGAGCCGGTCCGCGAGGTAGCCCACCGCCTCGTCGTTGGCGAAGTCCGTCTGGCGGACCCAGCGCTCCGGCTTCTCCCCGCGGACGAGGAAGTACACGTGGTCCGTCTCGCGCCGGGTCACGGTGAACCCCGCATCGTTGACGGCCCGGGGGCGCAGGACGGTGCGGGCGGGTGCTGGCGCAGGCGCGGCAGCGCGTGCCGTCTGGACGATCTCCGCCAGCGCGAAGGACAACGGCCGCAAGCCCTCGTGCGAGGCGGTCGAGATCTCGAACACCCGCAGGCCTCGAGCCTCGAGCTCCGGCTTGACCATCTCGGCCAGCTCACGAGCCTCGGGCACGTCGATCTTGTTGAGCACCACCAGCCGGGGACGCTCACCAAGCGGGACGCGTCCGCCCTCGATCTCGAGGTCGCCGGCGTACTGGGCGAGCTCGGCCTCGATCACGTCGAGGTCGCTGATCGGGTCGCGGCCGGGATCGAGCGTGGCGCAGTCCAGGACGTGGACCAGCACGGCGCACCGTTCGATGTGCCGGAGGAACTCCAGACCGAGGCCCTTGCCCTGGCTGGCGCCCGGGATGAGCCCGGGCACGTCTGCCACGGTGTAGCGGGCCTCACCTGCCTGAACGACACCGAGGTTCGGGACGAGTGTGGTGAACGGGTAGTCGGCGATCTTCGGCCGAGCCGCGGACATCGCGGCGATGAGGGAGGACTTGCCCGCACTCGGGAATCCGATCAGCGCGACATCCGCCACGGTCTTCAGCTCGAGGACGAGGTCCTGCCCCGCCCCCGGCTCGCCCAGCAGTGCGAAGCCGGGCGCCTTGCGCTTGGGCGAGGCGATCGCGGCGTTGCCGAGGCCGCCGCGCCCGCCGGCTGCGGCGACGAACCGGGTGCCGGCACCGACCAGGTCGGCGAGGATCTCGCCGTCCGGGGACTTCACGACCGTGCCGTCCGGTACGGACAGCACGAGGTCCTCGCCCTGCTTGCCGGTGCGCATGTCACCCGCGCCCTGGCTGCCGCTGGTGGCCCGCCGGTGCGGGGAGTGGTGGTAGTCCAGCAGCGTTGTGATCTGCGGGTCGACCTCGAGGATCACGTCCCCGCCGGAGCCGCCGTTGGCGCCGTCGGGCCCGCCGAGAGGCTTGAACTTCTCGCGGTGGATCGAGGCGCAGCCGTGGCCACCGTCACCGCCGCGGACGTGCAGGACGACGTGATCCACAAAGCTCGCCATGTTGCCTTCCTCGCGTTGCTGGTCAAGAAACTCGCGTTGCTGGTCAAGAAAAGTCAAAAAACACGGCGGGGGCGGACCGGCTCTAGGCCGCTCCGCCCCCGCCGGACGTTGTGGGGTCTCAGACCCCAGCGGTGACGATGTCGATCACCTTGCGGCCGCGACGGCTACCGAACTGCACGGCGCCGGGCTGCAGGGCGAACAGGGTGTCGTCGCTGCCACGGCCGACGTTGACGCCGGGGTGGAAGTGCGTGCCGCGCTGCCGGACGATGATCTCGCCGGCCTTGACGACCTGCCCACCGAACCGCTTGACGCCGAGGCGCTGGGCGTTGGAATCGCGTCCGTTACGGGAGGCGCTGGCGCCCTTCTTGTGTGCCATGGCGGAGCCTGCTTTCTAGATCTGAAGCGGAGGGGACGTCAGTTGATACCGGTGATCTTGAGGCGCGTCAGCTTCTGACGGTGCCCCTGGCGCTTGCGGTAGCCGATCTTGTTCTTGAACTTGAGGATGATGATCTTCGGGCCCTTCTCGTCCCGGACGATCTCCGCGGTGACCGTGACCTTCTCCAGCTCATCGGCCGCGGTCGTCACCTTCTCCCCGTCGACGAGCAGAATGGGCTTGAACTCGATGGAGTCACCCTGGGAGCCGGAGAGCCGGTCCACGACGACGACGTCACCGACGGACACCTTCTCCTGTCGGCCGCCGGCCTTGACGATCGCGTACACCACGTTCCTGCTCATCTCTGTCGTCACAACATGTCCTCGGGTCCCCGTGGCCACATCGGACGCCAACGGGGCGTGATGGTCGCACCTCAAGGGCGCGGGGAGACAGGGACGGTGCAAGCGCACCTACGCACAAGGTTACGCGAGAGCGGTCCCTGGAGCAAACCGCCCTCCGGGTGACATCCGCCTCAAACTTCCTCCGTGTGACGTCCGCCTCGAACCTACCGTGCGCCCGCCACCACGAGCACACCCGGTCAGCCCCGGGTGGGGGGCCGCGGGTAGGGTCGCACCACCGACCGGCCCGCCAGGAGGAGAGACATGTCCGCCGACACCCCCACCGTCCTGGCCACCTCCGGTGGGTTTCGACCCGGCGTGCGCACCCAGCTGGAGTTCAGCTCGCTGGTCCACTACGCCGTCGACCTCTCCGGGGTCGAGGGTCGTTCGCCCCGCGTGAGCTACGTCGGCACGGCCGGTGGGGACCAGGCGTTCCGCATCGCCGCGATGCACGACGCCGCGCGCGTGGCCGGCTTCGACCTCACGCCTCTGCGCCTGTTCACCATGCCGAACGTGGAGGACATCGAGGCTCACCTCCGTGAGCAGGACGTGGTGTGGGTCGACGGCGGTTCCGTCGCCAACCTTCTCGCCGTATGGCGCGTGCACGGCCTGGACGAGATCCTGCGCCGGGTGTGGCGGGCGGGCGTCGTGCTCGCCGGCGTGAGCGCCGGGTCGATCTGCTGGTTCGACGGCGGGACCACCGACTCGTTCGGACCCGCGCTGCGGCCGGTCACGAACGGGCTGGGCCTGCTGCCCTACGCCAACGGGGTGCACTACGACAGCGAGTCCGGGCGCCGCCCGCTCGTCCACCGCCTCGTCGCCGAGGGCACGCTGGGCACCACGCACTGCACGGACGACGGCGTGGGTCTGGTCTACTCGGGGACCGAGCTGGTCGAGGCGGTGAGCGAGGCGCCGGGAAGGGCCGCCTACCTGGTCCGCCGCGAGCCGGACGGGACCGTCGCCGAGGAGCGGATCGAACCTCGCCCACTTCCCCGCGCGTGAGAGCCGACGTCGAGCACCCGTGAGAGCCGACGTCGAGCACCCGTGAGAGCCGACGTCGAGCACCCGTGAGAGCCGACGTCGAGCACCCGCGAGCACCGATGCTCGACCGCGCGTGGGCGCCGGTGCTCTAGCCTTGCAGCCGATGAGCACACGATCCTCGGCCCTGCCGGCCGCACCGCCCAGGACCACGACACAGCTGCTGCTAGCACGCGGCGGCGAGCCGTTCGACACCACCCGGCGGATCGTCGACAGCGCGATCGTGGGCGTCGCCGAGCTCGTCAGGTTCCTGCCCAAGGAGCAGCGTGGGCTGCGCACCCGGTTCAACAACATCCACGAGATGCTGACCGAGGCGCGGGGCCAGCTGCGCTCCTGGACCCTCACCCCGGCGGAGCAGCAGGCACTGAGCGCATCCTCGGCGCCCTCCTGGGGTGAGCCGACGGTGGTCTCCGGCGCTCCGGCCGGTCGGGAACCCGTGCACCCCGATCCACACGAAGAGCCGGTCTACGGCTTCAAGACGGCCCTCGAGGGCGCGCGGCGCTACCTCAAGGAAACGACGCAGGCGCTGCGCCAGGACGGTCAGCCTTCCAGATCAGGGATGCAGCGGCTGTACCTCGCGGGCGGAGTAGCGCATGCCGCCGCCGCGATCGACCAGCTCGCGGCCGTCTTCACCGCCGCGGTCTGGGACTTCGAGCGGCCCGCGATGCCGTCCCTGCCGGCGAAGAGCGGCCGGATCGAGCTGCGCGCCTCCCCCCGCCCGGCGCCACAGACCCGCTGGGCGCGGTATGCCCGGGTGATGTTCCTCCAGGACCGGGTGGAGCTCACCACCGCGGACGGGCGGCGGATGATCGGCGTCGAGGAGCCCATCGCCTTTCTGCTGCACGTCGCCCCACCCTCCCCCACCACCGTCGCCGCGCGGTATGACAGCGCGGAGCGGTACGCCGACGTTCCGCTCTACGACGAGCTCGGCACCGTGCACTTCTGCGACGGGCAGGGACGCAGCATGGGTGCCATCGCCGTCGCCGACTGGATCGCCCAACCCGCGCTGATGGTGGCCCAGCCCGCCTCGGCGCTGCCGCACCAGGAGCGCCTGCGCGCGTTCGAGCGCCTGGTCTGGCCGCTGGAGGCGTCCGGGATCACGGCCGGTGCGGCGACCCTGCGGGTGCCCATCCGGCGCGGCGTGCTGCACCCCCCGCTCGCCCACCCCGAGCGTGCGCTCCCCCAAAATCCGAAGGCTACGCCCACCGCACCGGGGGCCGAGCCGCCCGCGGAGCTCCCGGTGGTCGCCGACCTGGTCCGCCCCGGGCCGCACCTCCTGCCCTACCGGGGCTTGTCCGCGAAACCCTCGCTGGCGCTCAAGCGACGCGAACGGCGGCACAAGACGCGCAACAAGGACACCGGCCCGGCCTCCCCGATCAGCAGCATCATCCGGTGGTTCGCCGGCCCGGCGATCGTCATCGGCGGCCTCGGGTCCGCCTACCTCCTGTCCCAGAGCTGGTTCGTCCAGCTATGCGTGATCCTCATGTTCGCCGCCGTCCTGGAGCCGTGGCTCTGGTGGATCGGTGAATGGGTCAACGACCGCGACAAACGGCGCATGGTCGCCATCTACCGCCCCGGCGCGGGAGACGGACAGACGCGCCAGTTCCTGCAGCGCGCCGCCCTCCTGTTCGACGGCGCGAACATCGGCGTGCGGGGGGCGACGAGCCACGAGGCATGGGTCGCGGCGTCCTCCGACAGCGACCTCGGCGTCGTCGGTCTGCACCGGTTGATGCACGACGGCGCGGCCTGGGGTTTCGCGTTGGTGGACCGGTCCGACCGATGGCGCCTCGTGATCCCCGCGGGACCGTGGGCGCCGGACGGCGACCTCACCGGGCTCGCAGGGTTCGCCCAGTCCGCCGGGCTTCAGGTCGGCGACCGTCAGGTCCCGCCGGCATCGGGCGCGGTCGACGACGCCCTCCTCGAGACCTCACGGTTCGCCACCACACGTTCCCGGGGGCCGCTGACCCGCGGCATGGTGATCCTCGGTATCTACGCGCTGGCCGTACTGCCGCTGACCCTGGCCGGATCACGGACCGCGACTCTCATGCTCGGCGCCGTCGCCGCGATCGCCCTCGTCCCGGTGCTTCTTCGTTTCCTGTGGACCTCCTGGGCCACCCGGCCCGCCTGAGCCCTCGCCGGGCCGACGCCGGGCCGAAGCCGCACCCTCGGTCCCGGCGGAGGCCGACTTCGGCCGGGACCTCGGTCCCTTCCTCGGGCCTGCTTCTGGCGCCATGGTGGAAGGAACACACGAGGAGCGTGATCATCATGGGTGCACTCGTGGTCTACGAGTCCATGTTCGGCAACACCGAGGCGGTTGCTCAGGCCGTGGCGGAGGGCCTGGGCAGCACCATGCCGGTCGAGGTCGTGGAGGTGGGTGACGCGCGCGCGCTCGAGCTGATCGACACCGACCTGCTCGTCGTAGGCGCGCCGACGCACGCCTTCGGACTCAGCAGGCCCCAGACGCGCCGCGACGCGGTGGCACGCGGCGGAGCCGTCATCTCGGACGCGCGCGCGATGAGGGACTGGCTCGGTTCCCGGAGCAGCCTGGACCTGCGCGTGGCTGCGTTCGACACGCATGTCAAGGTTCCCCCGGTGCCGGGATCTGCCGCTCAGAAGGCCATCAAGCTGCTGGAGCGTCGCGGCTGCACGGCCGTGGACCAGCCGACGAGCTTCTACGTCCACGGCTACGAGGGACCGCTCTACCCGGACGAGCTCCAGCGCGCGAAGGACTGGGGCACCCACCTCGGTACGTGCGTGGCGCGGTTGGACGCGAAGACCACACCGGCGACGTAGCCGCACCCGCCTGACAGGCGCACCCGCCTGACAGGCGCACCCGCCTGACAGGCGCACCCGCCTGACGGGCGCACCCGCCTGACGGGCGCACCACAGACGCCACGGCCCGACCGGTCACCCGGTCTGGCCGTGGCGCTTGGTCGTCAGCCCCGGTCCGGGGCCTGCGGCTCGGTGTACCCGCCCTCGAACAGACGGGTCGGGTACAGGTCGCCGTCGCCGCCGCCGTCGCCGTCGCCCAGCAGGGCTCCGTCCACTGACGCCGTGTCGGCCGCCGCGGCGTCGTACTCCGCCGCCTCGACCGCGTCGGAATGCTCCGCCACCTGCTCGAACACCTCGGCGGGGGTCTCCTCCTCGGCGGGGGTCTCCTCCTCGGCGGATTCCTCGCCCGACGGCGTCACCTCGGTGGAGGAGTGATCGTCGCGCTCGTCGAAGATGATCTCGTCGAAGTCGGCGGCACCGGGAGTGGGCTCGTCCTGAACCGGCACGTTGCCCGGCTCGTCCTGAGCCCGCTCGTCGTGCGCGTGCTCGTCGTGCGCGTGCTCGTCGTGCGCGTGCGCCGCCGCAGCGATCGCCGCGAGGGTGGCGCGCAAGGCAGCACGCTGGGCCGGGTCGGGCTCGGCTTCCGCGGCAGCCGCCGTCGGGGCCTTGATCTCGCCCGTGCCGGACCGACGTCCACGCCCGCGGCCACGGCTGGAACGGGACGACTCGTCGAGGTCGGCCTCACCCGCCGAGGCGTCGCGCTCCACCGGCTCCGCGTGCACGATGAATCCACGTCCACCGCAGTGCTCGCACGTCTCGCTGAAGGCCTCGACGAGGCCCTGTCCCACACGCTTGCGGGTCATCTGCACGAGCCCCAGCGACGTGACCTCAGCGACCTGGTGCCGGGTGCGGTCCCGGCCGAGGCATTCCACGAGGCGACGCAGCACGAGGTCCCGGTTGAGCTCGAGGACCATGTCGATGAAGTCGATGACGATGATGCCGCCGATGTCGCGCAGCCGGAGCTGGCGGACGATCTCCTCCGCGGCCTCGAGGTTGTTGCGCGTGACCGTCTCCTCGAGCGTGCCACCTGAGCCGGTGAACTTGCCCGTGTTGACGTCGACCACGGTCATCGCCTCGGTGCGGTCGATCACGAGGGAACCGCCCGAGGGCAGGTACACCTTGCGGTCCATGCCCTTGGCGAGCTGTTCATCGATGCGGTGCTCGGCGAACACGTCGCGCGAGCTGGTCCAGCGGTGCAGACGCTCGACCAGGTCGGGCGCGACAGAGGAGACGTAGTCGGAGATCGTCTTCCACGCCTCGTCACCGGAGACGGTGAGGGAGCGGAAGTCCTCGTTGAACACGTCGCGCACCACACGGGTGGCCAGCTCCGGCTCGCCCTTGAGCAGGGCCGGTGCGGTGGTCGAGCTGCGGCCCATCTTCTTCTCGATATCGGCCCACTGCTGCGTCAGTCGCTCGACGTCGCGGCGGAGCTCCTCCTCGCTCGCCCCCTCGGCGGCGGTGCGCACGATCACGCCCTGCCCGTCCGGGACGATCTCCTTGAGGAGCTTCTTCAACCGGGCACGCTCGGTGTCGGGAAGCTTGCGGGAGATCCCGGTCATCGCACCCGAGGGCACGAGCACGAGGTAGCGGCCCGCCAGGGTGATCTGCGACGTCAGCCGCGCGCCCTTGTGGCCGATCGGGTCCTTCGTGACCTGCACGAGCACCGAGTCGCCGGAGGACAGCGCCTGCTCGATGCGGCGCGGCTGGCCCTCGAGGCCGGCGGCGTCCCAGTTCACCTCACCGGCGTAGAGGACCGCGTTGCGGCCCTTGCCGAGGTCGACGAATGCCGCCTCCATGGAGGGCAGCACGTTCTGCACCCGGCCGAGGTAGACGTCGCCCACCATCGAGGTCTGCGTCTTGCGGGCGACGTAGTGCTCCACGAGCACCCCGTCCTCCATCACGGCGACCTGCGTGCGACCGTCGCGTTCACGCACCACCATGGAGCGGTCCACGGACTCGCGGCGGGCGAGGAACTCGGCCTCGGTGATCACCGAGCGCCGGCGGTTCGGGTCGCGACCGTCACGGCGGCGCTGACGCTTCGCCTCCAGCCGGGTGGAACCACGCAGCGCGGTGACCCCGTCGCGGGCGGCGCGAGCACCGCCGTCGTCCGAGGTACGCGAGCCACCGGAGCTGCTCGATCCACCGGAGCTCGGGGAGGTCCCGCGGCTGCGACGACGACGACGACGGCGCGAGCCACTCTCGTCCTCGGCGTCCCCAACCTCGGCAGAGCTGTCCTCCTGCTGGCGTTCGACGTCGTCGGTGGAGTCCTCGGGCGCCTCGGAGTCCTCGTCCCGACTCCTCTGGGCGCGGTTGCCGGAGGCGTTGCCGCCGTTGCCGGCGCCACCCTCGTTCCCGTCCCCGCCCTGGGTACCGCGGCGGCGGCCGCGCCCCCCACGACGGCGGCGGCGGCGGGCGTTGCCGCTCTCCTCGGTCTCGTCCGTGTCGGTGTCGGTATCCTCGTCGACCTCGTCGGAGTCGTCCGTCGGCGCCTCGACCGGCGGCCCGGCCGGTGCCCCGGCCCGACGGCTGCGGCGTGCGGCAGTGATGTCGGGAGCCTGGAAGAGCAGGGCGGTCGCGGGCAGTCGCGGCGAGTTGTCCTGCTCCTCGTCGTCCTCGGCGTCCTCCTCGACGGCGCCGGAGTCGGCGTGGGCGCTCGCGCCTCGCTCGGGCACGGTGATGTCGAGGGGTGCGACCCGCGGGGTGGTGACCGCGGAGTCGTCGGTCACGCTGTCGCGGTCCACTCCGAGGGCGGCGAACACGTCAAGCGATGCACTCTCGTCGCCCGCGCTCGTCCGGCGGCCGGAGGAGCTGGCGCGGCGTGAGCGACGCTGGCGCGGGGAGGCGGCAGGCTGCTCCGGCCCGCCGGAGCCGCCGTCGGACGTCGCACTTACGGGCTCGGTCTCCTCGACGGCGGGCGCCGGGACCTCGCTCGTGGAGTCCGGTGCGGCCTCGGCCGGCTGGTCGACGTCCTTCTTCCTGCGCGAGCGCGTGGGGCGCTTGGCCTTCGGCTTGTCCTCGGCGACCGGGCCGTCCTGGGCCGCCTGCTGGGCGGTGTCCTGGGGCTGGGCGCTGGCCTGGGGCTGGGCGCTGGCCTGGGGCTGGGCGCTGGCCTGG
>JAENWO010000299.1 GCA_016649925.1 Actinomycetales bacterium | reverse complement strand
CTGCTTCGGCGCGGGGCAGAAGGTCGCCCAGGTCACCTTCGGCGGACAGGACTGGCGGCTGGCCCCGCACACGGCGCAGCAGATGTTCGAGGTGTTCCCGATCATGCGGCAGCTCCACGAGCTGCTCTGGTACCTGACCGAGGCGCTGAGCCTGCCACCGGCCCGCCCGCTCCACGGTGAGCTCGCCCTGGCGCTCGACCAGACCGAGCTCCTCACTCACGAGCATCCCGACTCCCTCATCGAGCTGGACGTGGCAGCTCACCGGCGAGACGTGAATGCCCTCCTGCTCCGCACGAGCGAACTCGTGCGAGCCGAGGTCCCGCGCAAGCAGCAGGACCGCAGAGGAGCGGACCTCATCGGAACCAAGCTCAGGGCGCCAACCTGCGAGGCGCCAACTTGAGAGGGGCGTACCTCATCGGGGCCGACCTGCGAGGCGCCGACCTCAGAGTGGCTGACCTTCTCGGGGCCGACCTGCGTGCTGCTGACCTGACGGGCGCTGACCTCACCGGGAGCATCTTCCTCACCCAGTTCCAGCTCAACGGGGCGAAGGGCGATACCGGCACCAAGGTGCCGCCGATGCTCACGCGCCCCGGGCACTGGCGCTGACGCTGCCCGCCGGGAGTGGCTCAGGCGGGAGTGGCTCAGGCTGGGTCGAGCACGAGGACGGGCTGGGCGGACTCGCCCCGGTCCTGGATCAGCGCGATCCCGCGGGCATCCGGGTCGAAGGCGGCGATGACGTCGTCGGACCCGCTCGCGGCAATCCGCTGGCCGTAACGGACGGCGGTGGTCTCCTCGACCGTGAGGGTGCGCGTCGGGAAGACCGTGCGGAGCGCCGTCGTCACGTCCAGGAGGACGAAGGACTCGGCGAGCTGGCTGAGCGTGCGCGCAGCCGCGACGGAGAACGGCCCCACCTCGGTGCGGCGCAGGGCGACGAGATGCCCGCCGGTGCCGAGCGCGGCCCCAAGATCGCGGGCCAGAGCCCGGACGTAGGTGCCCGAGGTGCAGCGCACGCGCGTCTGGACATCGAGCACGCGCGTGCCGTCCACCGCGCGGGCCGGGGTGTGCGAGAGCACCTCGAAGGCGTGGACCGTGACTTCTCTCGCGCGCAGCTCGACGTCCTCACCGGCCCGTACGCGGGCGTAGGAGCGCCGGCCGTCGACCTTGATCGCGCTGACGGCGCTCGGGACCTGAGCGATGTCACCGGTGAGTGCGGCCACCGCCGCAGTCAGCGCCTCGGGCCCGACGTGCGCGGCCCCGACGGCGGAGGTGGTCTCCCCCTCGGCGTCATCCGTCACGGTGCCCTGGCCGAGCCGGATCGTCGCGGTGTATACCTTGTCAGCACCGACCAGGTACGTCAGCAGCCGGGTCGCGCGGTTGACGCCGATCACGAGCAGGCCGGTGGCCATCGGGTCAAGCGTGCCCGCGTGACCGACCTTGCGGGTGCCGGCCAGGCGCCGGACCCGGGCGACGACGTCGTGGCTGGTCCACTCCGACGGCTTGTCGACGAGGACCAGACCGTCGGTGGGCGAGCCACCCATGGTCGCCTCAGCCCTCGTCGTCGGGCTCGGCGGGCTTCTTGTACGGGTCCGCATCGCCGGCGTACTGGGCGCCGTCGCGCAATCGGGCCAGCTCGGCGTCGTGCTCGGCCGCCTGGCGTAGCGCTGCCTCGAGGTGGGCGGCCGTCTCGGGGACGGCGTCGAGCACGAACTCCACGCTCGGCGTGAGGCGGATCCCCACCTGCTTGCCGACCTCGGAGCGGATCAGGCCCTTGGCCGACTCCAGCGCGGCGGCGGAGTCGATTCGGGCCCGCTCGTCACCCAGGACGGTGTAGAACACCGTCGAATGCTGCAGGTCCCCGGTCACCCTCACATCGGTGACGGTGACGAACCCCAGCCGCGGGTCCTTGATCTTGGTGTCGAGCATCTTGGCGACGATCTGCTGGATCCGGTCGCTCAGCTTGCGCGCACGAGCACTGTCAGCCATGGGCGTCTCTCTCTTCCTGCTTCAGGGGACGAAGCGGGCCGGGCGACTCCAGCCGCCCGGCCCCACGCGAACCGATCAGGCTCGCGGCTTCTCCCGCATCTCGAAGGTCTCGACCGTGTCGCCCTCTTGGACGTCCCTGAAACCGAGACCGATACCGCACTCGAAGCCCTCGCGGACCTCGGTGGCGTCATCCTTCTCACGCCGCAGCGACTCGATGGTGAGGTTGTCCGCCAGCACCACGCCGCCGCGCGACAGACGCGCCTTGGCGTTGCGCCGGATCGTGCCCGAACGGACGATCGAACCGGCGATGCTGCCGAACTTGGAGGAACGGAACACCTGACGGACCTCGGCGGTACCCAGCTGCACCTCCTCGTACTCCGGCTTGAGCATGCCCTTGAGCGAGGCTTCGACATCATCGATCGCCTGGTAGATGACCGAGTAGTACTTGATGTCCACGCCCTCGCGGTCGGCCATCTCGGTGACCCGCTCGGCCGGCTTCACGTTGAAGCCGATGATCACGGCGTTGTCGACCGTGGCCAGGTTGACGTCGTTCTGCGTGATCGCACCGACACCGCGGTGGATGATGCGCAGCTCGACCGCTTCGCCCACGTCGATCTTGAGCAACGCGTCCTCCAGGGCCTCGACGGCACCGGAGACATCGCCCTTGAGGACGAGGTTGAGGGTCTCGACCTTGCCCAGCTGGAGAGCCTGGGTGAAGTCCTCGAGCGAGATGCGCTTGCGACGCTTGGCCAGCATGGCGGCGCGTTCGGCGGCCGCACGCTTGTCGGCGATCTGCCGGGCCGTACGGTCGTCCGGGGCCACCAGGAAGGTGTCACCGGCACGAGGCACGGAGGTCAGACCGAGGACCTGCACCGGACGCGCCGGCGTGGCCTCGGGCACGGTCGCGCCGTGCTCGTCGAACATGGCTCGGACGCGGCCGTGGGCCGTACCGGCCACGATCGAGTCACCGACCTGGAGCGTTCCTGTCTGGACGAGCACGGTCGCGACCGCGCCGCGACCCTTGTCCAGGTTCGCCTCGATGGCGACACCGCGAGCGTTCTTGTTCGGGTTCGCCCGCAGGTCCAGCGCCGCGTCAGCGGTGAGCAGAACGGCGTCGAGAAGATCGTCGATACCGGTGCGTTCCTTCGCCGAGACGTCGACGAACATGGTGTCGCCGCCGTACTCCTCAGCCACCAGGTTGTACTCGGTGAGCTGCTGGCGAATCTTGGCCGGGTTGGCGTCAGGCTTGTCCACCTTGTTCACTGCGACCACGATCGGCACCCCGGCGGCCTGGGCGTGGTTGAGCGCCTCGACCGTCTGGGGCATGACGCCGTCGTCCGCCGCGACCACGAGGATCGCGATGTCCGTCACCTGCGCACCACGGGCCCGCATGGCGGTGAACGCCTCGTGGCCCGGGGTGTCGATGAACGTGATGGCGCGGTCAATGCCCTCGTGCTCGGTGCGCACCTGGTAGGCACCGATGTGCTGAGTGATGCCACCCGCCTCGTCGCCGGCCACGTCGGTGCGACGGATCGCGTCCAGCAGCCTCGTCTTACCGTGGTCGACGTGGCCCATGACGGTCACGACCGGGGGACGTGCCTCGAGGTCGTCGTCGCCCTCGGCGGCCTCTTCGGCCTCGAGGTCGATATCGAAGGCCCCAAGCAGCTCGCGGTCCTCCTCCTCCGGGGAGACGATCTCGATGAGGTATCCGAGCTCGGCACCGAGAGACTGGAACGTGTCCTCGTTCAGTGACTGCGTGGTCGTGGCCATCTCACCGAGGTGGAAGAGCACGGTCACCAGGCTCGCCGGGTTGGCATCGATACGATCAGCGAAGTCCGAGAGCGAGGCACCGGCGCGGATGCGGATGACCGTGGAGCCATCGCCGCGAGGAACCTGCACCCCGCCGATCGACGGCGCGGACTGCTGCTCGAACTCTTGACGCTTCGCGCGCTTCGACTTCCGTCCGCGCACGGGACGGCCACCGGCGCGACCGAACGCACCCTGCGTACCGCCGCGGCCACCGCGACCGGCGCCACCAGGACGCCCACCACCGAAACCACCACCGGCACCGGGCCCACCGGGCCCACCCGGCCCACCGGGCCCACCCGGCCCACCGGGCCCACCGGTACCGCCGCCCGGACGGCCACCGAAGCCGCCGCCCGCACCGG
>JAENWO010000468.1 GCA_016649925.1 Actinomycetales bacterium | reverse complement strand
CCTCCTGCGTGATCCGCACCTCGACCTGCTGCGTGGACGCACCACCGCCGGCGTAGACGCCACGCATCGGCGTCACGTCGCCGTACTCGCGGCCACGCGCGACGACCACGTGGTGTGTGTCGACGGCGATGCAGTTCGTCGGGTCGAAGCCGTACCAGTCGCCGCACCAGAACTCGACCCAGGCGTGCGACTCACCCGTCACCCCGACGCCGATCTGCGCGTTCGAGGTCAGCGGGTGCAGGTAGCCGGACACGTACCGGGTGGGGATGCCCACCCCGCGCAGGGCGCCGGCCGCGAGGTGCGCGAGGTCTTGGCAGACACCCTTGCGGGTCTCCCATGCCTCCGCCGCCCGCGTGTGCACCCCGGTCACGCCGGGGACGTACTCCATCTCGTCCCGCACGGCCCGGCAGATCGCCTCACCGGCGGCCTCCGGCGGGAGATCGACCAGGACGTCGTGCGCCAGCTCGCGCAGCTCCGGGTCCGCCGCCGTGGTCGCCGTCGTGGCCAGGAACTCGCTCATCCGGTCCCGCAGGTCGGGCGCCCGCAACGTCTCCCACGTCGCCCCCGTGCTCGGACGGACCGTCGGGGACAGCTCCACCCGGCACTCCGAGACGACGGCGAGTTCCTCGTGCGGGGTGAGGATCTCGATCGCTGTGACCGTCGAGCCCCAGTAGTCGCGGTACTCGGAGGCGTAGGTGCACGGCGTTGCCTGGACCTTCGACTCCAGCACCGTCTGGCCCGGCAGGTTCGCAGGGCGCATCCGCGCCTCGTTGTAGGAGGCGCTCACAGTTCTCTCATACGTGAACGACGTGCGGTGCACGATGTGCAGACGGGTCACGCCGGACCTCTCCCTCACATCCGTCCCCCGATCCAGTCGTCGCCGATGCCCGAGGGGAAGTACCGCAGCCGGATCGCGTCACTGGCCTCGGAGCACCCGCGCTGCACCTCCTCCATCTCCCCGGGGAGGTTGCCCAGGAGTTTGAGGACCGGTCGGTACTCCAGGCCGGAGCGGATGCGACCGAGCACCTTGCGGGCGTCCTCCTCGATGCGCAGGCGTCCCTCACCCGGGTCCAGCTCGGCGAGGCACTGCTCGGCCAGCTCGAGGGAGAAAAGCACCGACCGCGGGAAGAGCCGGTCGAGGAGAAGGAACTCCGCGGCGAGCGTGTCGGAGTCCCGCCCCCGGTAGGTCCGCAGGAACGCCTCGTGGGCGCCACACGAGCGCAGCAGCGTGGTCCAGCCCGGGCCGGTGCCACCGGCGAGCGCGCGGGTGGCGATCAGCCGGGCCGTCATGTCCGCCCGCTCGATGCTCCGACCGAGGATGAAGAACTGCAGCGTGGCGTCCCGGCGGGTCGCCGCGTCGGTGATGCCGCCTACGATCGCCGCCCGTTCCCGGACCCAGGCGAAGAAGTCGTGCGGCGTCGAGCCGGTGATCCGGCCGGGCAGCGCGTTCCAGGTCGTGTTCAGGCACTCCCACAGCTCGGCGGACAGGATCTCCCGGGCGCGGCGCGCGTTCTCCCGGGCGGCGGCCAGGGAACCAGCGATGGAACCCGTCGACAGACGGTCGTAGGCGAGGGTGTCCATCACGGTCTGGCGCTGTGCCAGCTTGTCCTCTCCAGGAGGGGCTGCCCCCATGACGGCCAGGAGCGACCGGCACGCGAGGTCCTCCTCCATCCAGGGGTCCTCGAGCAGGTGCTGCAGGTGGGCGTCGAGGATGCGCGCGGTGTCGTCCGCACGCTCGACGTAGCGGCCGATCCAGAACAGGGACTCCGCGATCCGACTGAGCATCAGGCACGCCGCCCGTCCGCGTCGAAGAGCATCGCTGCCGTCGGCGGAGTCTGCCCCTGCGGCGTCATCTGCCGCTGCGGCGTCGGCCGCAGCACTTGCTCGCGGCGCCCGCTCTGCTGCTGCTGCTGGGTCTGCTCACGCAGCGCGGTGTCGCTCGGGTTGGAGTCCAGCCGCACCCCGTTGACGTGCGGTACTGCCGTGGCCGACGGCGGATGGAGCGTCGGCGCGGGGCGCTTGCGTGCCGCGCCCACCACCCAGGTGTCCTTGGACCCGCCACCCTGGGAGGAGTTCACGACGAGCTGCCCCTCGGCGAGCGCTACGCGGGTGAGCCCACCGGGCAGGACCCAGACGTTCTCGCCGTCGTTCACCGCGAACGGGCGCAGGTCCACGTGCCTCGGCCGCAGGGAGGCCCCGGCGAGCGTGGGCACCGTGGACAGCTGCACCACCGGCTGGGCGATCCACCCCCGCGGGTCCTCGAGCAGCTTCGTCCGGGCAGCGTCGAGCTCGTCACGGGAGGCCGCGGGACCGATGATGATGCCCTCGCCACCCGAGCCGTCCACCGGCTTGACCACGAGCTCGTCCAGCCGGTCGAGCACCTCGGCCAGGGCCTCGGGGTCCTCCAGCCGCCAGGTGTCCACGTTGGCCAGGATCGGGTCCTCCCCCAGGTAGTAGCGGATCAGGTCCGGGACGTAGGTGTAGACGAGCTTGTCGTCGGCGACGCCGTTGCCCACCGCGTTCGCGATCGTCACCGCACCGGC
>JAENWO010000025.1 GCA_016649925.1 Actinomycetales bacterium | reverse complement strand
GGCGCTTGAGAGTGCGTCCGAGCTTGCGCAGCTTAAGTGAGCGCGGCGGGCACGCCGTGGCTGACGGAGTCGATCAGTTTGTGCATGAGCTCGCGCCGTTGGCTCTGGTCGGGGTCGCGGTAGGCGGCGATGATGCGCTGGTAGATGCCCCGGGTGGCCTCGACCTGAACGTGCTCATCGCCGGCGAACGGGGCCTCCGACCGCTGGCGCTGCTTGTCGGTGAGCACACCGGCGCCGGTGTGCAGGGCCCGCCGGGCGGCATCCCGAGGGTCGCCCTTGCGGCCCCGGTGCCCGCGGGTGTCCTGGAGGACCCGGCGACGGCACTGACCTGGGGCATCACCGGTGAGGCGCACGACGTGAAACGGATCCCCCGCCGCGACCGCATCGGCCAGTTCCTCGGCGGTGGCGGTCTTGAACCCGGTGAAGGGCGTCCATCGCGACGACCTCGCCACGCCTCACGCCACGACTCGTCTCGGCCGGCCAGGCACTGCTTGAAGGCCTGCTTGGAGCGGCCGGAGACCATGTCCAGCAGCCTCGCCGGCCCGGTGCCCTCCCGGATGCCGGTGAGGTCGATGATGACGGTGACGTACTTGCCACCGCGGCGGGTCTGACGCCAGAGGTGCTCATCGACGCCGAGCACACGGACACCGTCGAGACGGTCGGGGTCCTCGATGAGGACCCGGCGTCCCTCGGCCAGGACCGCGTCGTTGGCGGTGTTCCACGAGACCCCCCAGGCCCTCGGCCGGCCCGGGCGACGCTCAGGTGCTGGCACACGATGGCCTCCAGCGCCGACCGCAGCCCGCGACGGGAGAGCTTCGCCCGCGGCTCGCCCGCTCTCGTGATCTCCTGGCGCCACACGGGCCCGGACCCGGTGCACCGGTAGCGGCGCACCGTCACCTCCAGCGTCGTCGCCGCCAGCCCAGCGGCTCGTGCGCGAGCCGCCGCACCCACCGTGTCCCGAGGCGATCCCTCGCACCCGCAGCGCCGAGACCACTGATCCGGCTCCACGACACGACACGCCAGCACCGCACGATCGGGCTCGAGCCGCTGCCCCACGACGAGGAGACCGAGCTCCTCCAGGCGGCAGAAGGTGGTCAGGTCAGGGCAAGCGAAGGTAGCGTCAGGCACGTCGAGGTCTTCCCGGCGGGCAGCATCAGAACTCCCCTCATCGGAGGACCTCGACCCCTACCCCGCGACCGACGCGCCCACCCCGACTACACCCTCAACTACGAAGAGCTGGTTTGCCGAGGAGTTCGGCGACGAGGGCGCGTAGGTCCTTGTTGGTGAACCCGTCGGGCAGAAGGCGGAATACGACGAGGGCGCTGAGCGGCGCGTGGGCGCGGGGGTCGGCGAAGCGCAGTCCGGCGACTCGGGTCCCGGAGTCGGTGATGACGGGGTTGTTCACGGTGGCGAAGACGTGCTGGCCGCGGGCTGGATCGTGACTGAGTCGTTGGACGCCGAGGAGGCGTTGATTGGCGGAGAAGCCGACCTCGCGTAGTGCTGGCAGGTTGGTCAGTCGTTTGCCGATCCGGAAGTCGCGGGGGTCGTTGATGGTGGTCTCGGTCCGAAGGCCTCGTCCTTCCTTGTGGTACTGCTTGATGGTGGAGTGCTTGTAATACACGTGCAGGCTCAGGGTCACGCCCGCGGTGATCACCCGGGTGCGGAACCTGCCCGGGGTCGGGCGCTTGCCCCTGGCCTGTAGGGAAAGTAAGAGCAGAACTTCAGGAAGAACGGGCCGAAGTCCTCATCAACGGCGTAGAAGTAGAACTGGTTGACCACCCCGGTGGTCCGCACGATCCATGGATAGGACCGGCCCTGGGAGTTGTGCCGCTTCTCGGTGCGGAACAGCGAGGTCTTCTCCTGCGCCCGGCCGATGAACAGCACCCCTGGGTGCGCCCGGCCGCCTCGAACTCAGCGAGGTACTCATGCGTGACGTCGTCCTTGCGCTGGCCCTTGACGAAGTCCACCCACGGGAGATTCTCATCGCGGGCATAGCGGTGGATCGCGGCGCTGAACCGGTCGGTGATCCTTCCCAGCGGCGCGGTCGAGGCCATCGGCAACCCGAGCTGCTGATGGACGTAACTGACCAGACCGGCGGCATACTGCAACCCCGGCACGTAGACGTTGAGATACATCCGGTCGATGCACTCGACCTCGAAGACGACATGCTCGGCAACGACATCGGCGACACTGCGCGGTAACGTCATGATCAGCTCCGGTCAGGCGGGCGGCTCTAGCAGCCAACCACCGCCACCGCGCGGACACAACACGGCCCCCACAAGGACCGTCACCCCGCCGGCCGGAGCCCCCACGCCAACACACCCACGACACGACTCGTCGGGCTGGGGCGCAGCCCCGTTAGGTGTACCCGGCATCTAGTCTGCGCCGTCGAACAGCCCGCCATCAAGCAGCCAGTGGTAGCGCAGGCGTAGAGCGCGTTCGGTGCCGGCCACGAGGGTGGCCACCAGGAGCGTGATGTTGAGCCATGCGGGGAGCTGGATCGGAGAGGTGTAGGAGCCGACATTCTCGGCGATGGGTGGGATCTGGGAGATCTGCTCCACGATCTGCGGGACGCCGAGGATCAGAGCGACGATGAGGACAGCAACGGACGCGAGCCCGATGGCGCGGCCCACGGCCGGGTGCTCGCGCTCCAGGCGCGCACGCCGGCCCTCGGCGGAGGCGGGGTCCGGCACAAGTTGCCGATCGGCCCCGTCATCGGTCAGGTAGTGGCAGCGCTTGAGCCCGTAGCCGCTCGCAACCACCTCCACGGTGCCGCCAGGCACCGGGAATGCGGCCGGGAGCTTGGACCCGGCGTGGTGCTGACCATCGAGGTAGAGCTGCGCCCGGACCTCGCCGTTCGAATCTCCCCAGAGCCGGACATCCACGGACCAGGTATGGCGCTGGCCGTCCTCACCGGTGAGGCGAAGTTGGAACAGCGCGCGCGAGAACGGCTGCCACCACCGAAAACGCCGGAGCGCGTGCCCATCCCCAGGCTTGACCCTCCGAGCAGCGCGCCGACGCTTCCAATCCGATAACACGCCAGCCACCCAAGCGACTCGCATCGGCAGCAGCCGTGCGCTCCGAAGGTCCGTGCTATGCCAGATGCTAGGTGCCAGGCTTGGGGACGACTCGCCGACAAGTAGTCGGATGAGTGCTTGCTCTCGCCTGTTGGCGCCTGCGTTCGTGGGCCCCACGGCGTTCGGAGCCGCGAAGAACGCATGCAGGTGGTGGGCGGCGTCGCGAGCATCTAGCCCGCTCGGCCAACCCTGTGCTGTCAGCCCGGCGCTGTTCGCGGTAACGAGCAATCGCCAGATGTCGGTGGCGTCTCTCGGCTGGTATCGGCCACGGTAGGCGTGCGCCTTCATGATCAGCGCCGCATACGGGTGGGGGAGGGCGAGCCGCATGTTCACCTTCTCCCCGTTTCGCAGATGCGCTTCGATATCAACCTTCACCGCATCGAGTCGCAACGCGGTAGTGAGCCCGGGGATGAGATCGACAGACAGTTCGCCGGCGGGGTGATTGCTCTCGAGACGGCCGCTGGTGGCCGGACCGAGTACGTCGATCGCGAGGGTGTCGGCGCCTGGGTGTGCGCGCACGAACCGGTTGCCTCCGTCGCGGCTGTAGCCCCGATCGACCATCGCCGAGATCAGCTCGGGGTCAGCGCATACCTCTCGGGGTAGACCCATGTCTGCGTCTGCTGTTTCTCGGGCCGGGACCTGATCGTCGACTTCGAAGTGATGGGTGAGGAGCGTGATCGAGATTCCTCCGACAAGCCGGTAGTTCGCTCCGATCGCCGCGGCGGTGCTGGCGATGTCGGCGGCGGCGAGCCACGCGGCATCTGTGGCGGCGGAGGGAGAGAGCATCGCGATCGTCGTCATGGTCGGAGTGCGCCGTTCAGGAGTCGGTCACGCAGGGCGTCGGCCGCCTGGTCGTCGCCATTCGCAACTAGGTCGAGCCAGACACGCCACGGCTCGACGATCGGCGGATGATCGTGATCCGATCGGATACTGCGCAGCATGTGCGGGTCGGCGGGTACGGCGAGCACCAGGTTGGCCTCAGCGCGCGCGACCGGCGTCGCGCCGATCCCACTCAGGTCGGTGGGCGCCTCCGCCCAGACGAGAGCGACTTCCGGGCGAGACCAGGGAGCCAGCCAGTCCGCGGCGACCTGTCCGGAGATGGCGTGCCGGATTCCGCGTTCGGAGAGGGCCTCACTTGTGGCGGTGGCGGCGTCGACCGGTGGGTCGAGCGTCATCCAGGTGGTCGACGTGCGCGCGCTTGTCGGGTAGTTCTCCTGCAGCCAACGAGCGAGCTCCATGCGCGGGTCGCCCCTGTGAGCGAGCGCGTTGCGCAACGGACGCAGCGCCTGGCTGACCCGTCCCTGCGTGAGGTCGAGTCGCTCGGCAAGCTCGCTCTGGGTCGGGCGATCCGGGTACGTCGCGAGCAGCGTGATCCCGACCGCGTACGTGCCCCATGGCACCCGGCCCCGGGCGCGGGGCTTCGGTTCGGGCTCTTCCGTTGGTGGCTCGATCACGAGTTCTTGTCCGTCCGGGTTCATGAGGACTCCGCGTACGGATGCCTCTGGACCGTTGGGCGCGACGATAACGGAGACTCCCTCCGAGCGAGCCTGCCTGAGGACCTGTGGTGAGGCTGATCTGGTGACGATGAGCAGAGGGACAGTCTGCGCAGGTTCCGAGCGGGCCCACCGCTTGAGCAGGCTGGGCGTCAGGAGCTGGGCGGTGGCCTTCACCTGGTACTGCACGGGGCCCGGCCAACCGGGGACTTCGAGCGTGACATCAACGCCCGTATCGCGCGAGAAGGCGTTGTCGCTGAAGGTCACGCCGTGCTCGAGCGCGAGCTTGCTCCAGGTGTCGTCCTCGATCAGCACGGTGCCTCCTCGGTGTCGGATATTAGTTTTGTTGGCCAGGAGCAACAATACTAATATTCCAGTCAGCAGCAAGCAAGCCAACCCATCAGGACGGCCCCGAGGAGATGCCGAAGTGAGCCCCGAGGACAGTGCAGACGATGAATGTGGAGGTCGCCACTGACCCCATATCCTGCACCCACTACCGCAAGGTTGGGCCGCGCGAACGTCGGGATTCGCTCGCTCGACAGGGATCGACTGCAGCCGGGCCGTGATGAACGTCAGCCGCAGTTCTCGCAGCCGCCAGCCAGCGACATCACCACGCCGCAGTTGGGGCATGGTGATCCGTCCCGGCTGGCGCCCGCCGGCAAGCCCTCGCGGTCTGCGGCTTCCGCCGGCGCAGTCCGAGCACGGGCGCAGGGTGCGCAGCTGCTCAGCCTGGCGGCGCCGTCACCACACCTTGACGCCGGGAGGTCGGGGGTGCTGAGATCCGCGCAGGAGTCGTGCTCGTGCGGGGGTCGCCAGCATCTGCCTCGTCATGCTCGCTTTGATGGGCTGCTCGAAGCCCGAGCCGACCGCGGCGCCGTCGAGCGCCGCCGAGAAAGAGCCCTCCACCACGGAGAGCCGTGCACCCGAGCCGACCGAGGACGTGACCGCGGAGCCGAGCGCGGGTACCGCAGACCCGTGCGCGCAGCCGAGCGCTGATGTGATCGCAACTCTGGCCGGGGTCGAGCTGGAGCCGCGGCCCCACGAGGTCGGTGGGATTCCCGTCTGCGTGTGGGGCGACCTCAACGGGACAGGCGTGCAGGCCATCCTGGTTGGTGCTGAGCTCTGGGCGACCCAGCTGCCGGTGATCTTCGAGCAGCTGCTCGCGGAGCCGCAGCTGGCCGAGGTGCTGTCGGAGGACGAGCTCGTCACCATGGAGGAGATCACCGCCGCGATCGAGGCCGGCGAGGAGATCGATCCCGCACGAGCCTGCGAGATGTTCTCGCTCATGCTGGTCGCCGACGGGCAGCCCGAAGGTGCGAACTACACGGTGAAGATCGTCCCCAGTGCTGCCGACCCGCAGGGGATCACGGCTCAGGGGTGCCTCGAGGGCATCTACGGCTCGGTGCTGCTGGTGCAGCCGGACCTGACCGGCAGCGCCGAGGAGGCCGAGCAGGTCGGAGACGTGGTCATGTCCCTGCTCGACGCCCGCTGACCGCGGGGTGTCCGGACCGCGGTCTTGGTCAAGGCGCGTCCGTAGGTTGGAAGGGGCGGGAACACGCCCCGGGTGTCACTGCATTGATCTTCGTGCAGGTGCTGGCTGCGCCGCGTGCGTGCCGGCGGGCGGAGGACGTGATCGGCCCGTTGGCGTCTCGGGGTGCCCGGTCATGCCAGGATTGCCGCATGAAGATCGGTGTCATCGGAACAGGCCAGTTCGCGCGGAGTTTCATCTCGTTGTGGCAGCTCCACCCTGATGTCGAGGCGGTCTACGTCTGCGACCTCGTCCCCGAGCGGGCGGCCGAGCACGTGGAGAGGTACGGCCTCGCCGGCTCGTTCGCGACCGCGGAGGAGTTGCTCGCGTCCGAGGTCGATGCGGTCGCCGTGATGACCCAGCGGTGGTCGCACGGCGAGGTGGTGTTGCAGGCGCTGCGGGCGGGCAAGCACGTGTACTCCGCGGTGCCGATGGCGATGACGGCCGAGGAGATCACCGCGATCGTGGCCGAGGTCGAGGCCACCGGCCTGATCTACATGATGGGGGAGACGAGCTACTACAACCCCGCCGTGGTGTGGGCCCGGGAGAAGATCGCCGCGGGTGAGCTCGGGCGCGTCTTCTACTCCGAGGGCGACTACGTCCACGACATGGACAACGGCTTCTACGCCGCCTACCGCTACAGCGGCGGGGAGGACTGGAAGTCGACGGCGAGCTACCCGCCGATGCTGTACCCGACGCACGCGATCGGCGGCGTGCTCGGCGCCCTGCCCACGCACGCCACGAGCGTGAGCTGTATCGGCATTGTCGACGACCGCGGCGACGGCGTCTTCGACGCCGACGTCTCCCGATGGGGAAACACGTTCTCGAACATGACGGCGCTGTTCGATCTCGCCGACGGCGGGGCCATGCGCACCAACGAGTTCCGTCGCGTCGGCTACTGGAAGGGTCACGAGTCGCGGTTCCGCTTCTTCGGCACCGAGGCCGTCATGGAGCAGACCGGCTCGGGCGCGACGCTGAGCATCAAGACCGAGGGCGAAGACTACGCCAAGGGCGAGACCCTCGACATCAGCGACCTGTTCTACACCAAGGCCGAGGAACTGCCCGAGGGGTTCGGCGACGTTGACCCGGCCCTGATGCAGAGCTTCACCGCGGGGACCGCGAAGGTGCACGACCGCAGCCGGTTGCCGGCCGAGTTCGAGGGCGCCCACAACGGTCACGAGGGCTCCCACCACTTCCTCGCGGACGATTTCGTCCGTGCGGTCACCACCGGCACCCAGCCCCCGATCAACGCCTGGACGGCGGCCCGCTTCACCCTTCCCGGCGTGGTCGCCTATGAGTCGGCCAAGCAGGGCGGCGTGCGCCTACCCATCCCCGACCTCGGGGACGGGCCGGCGAAGCCGGGGTGGTGACCCGCCTCCCTGACGCAGCGTCGGCCACGACTCCGGTGCAAAGGCGGTACGGCCACCTGCGCAGCGCTGCTGACGCTCGGACCCTGCCCACGTAGGGCCCGATTCATCTCGGACCGCTCGGAAGGTGCGGATCTCCTCCGGCCAGGCGAGGGTGACGCCGAGGGTGTCGGTGAGCAGTCGCCGGTAGTCGGCGAGCAGCGTGTGGTCGTTGCGGACCTTGCGTGGTGGGACGCCGTGGTCGAGGCAGTAGGCGGCCAGGGCGCCGGCGGCTTCGCCGATGGACCATTCGACGGGGTGCAGGCGGTAGCAGCCGTTCGTGATGTGGGTGGTGCCGATGGTCTTGGCGGCGGCGAGCAGGTTGTCGACCCGCACGGGGATGAGCGCGCCGAGGGGGATCTGGAACGGGTAGGACTCGATGTCGACGTAGGTGCGGCCGGCGGTGCTGGGGTGCAGGTCGATGCGGTAGTGGCCGATGCCGATGCTGTCCGCGAAGATCTCGCTGCCGGCGCCGGCCGGGCGGGCGTCCACCCCGACGTGCTGCTCGAGCACGGTGAACTCGGCCTGGATGCGGCGTGACTCGCGGATGTAGGGCGCCTTGGCGAGGCCGTCGAGAGTGCCGGTGACGTCGCCGCGTAGCCGCAGTCCGGGGTAGCCGTGACCGTCGTCATCGGAGTGTGGGGCTTCGGTCTGCATCCAGTGCAGGAACGAGAGGGACAGGTCGCGGGCTCCTGCGAGCGCGTCGGCGCGGGTGGCGTCATCGACGCCGAGCAGGGGCGCGTCCCAGTAGTCGACGTGCGGCCAGTTGACCAGGGTGATGTCGCTGTCGAAGGCGCCGGGGGCGAACTGGCGGCGGGCGAGGATGCGCCGGTAGTGCCACAGGTCGAAGGCGTGGGCGCTGCCGGGCTCGCCGATGAAGAGGGGCCGGTCGCGGGGTTCCAGCGTGATCGGGTCAACATCGGTCCAGGACAGCTGGGGCCCGGGCCAGAACGGTGCCACGGCCGTGCGCCAGTGGTCGTACCCGGCGGGCTTGTTGATGGTGTGGTCCTCGCCGGGGTGATGGTCCATGGCGAAGCACCAGGAGATCGCCTGCTGGTCCAGCGGGTCGGCCGTGGCGGGGGCGTGTGGCTCGCCGGTGGTGTCCTGGCCCTCGGCGCCGATGACGTGCTCGACGCCGGCCAGGGGGAGCAGGTCGCCGAGCTCGCTGGCGTCCAGTACGTAGGTGGCGGTGATCTTGACGTTGCCTGTCGGTCCGAGCAGGGTCACGGCGTCGATCCGGTCCCCGTCGGTGTGCGCCGCGACCGGCTCGTGCTCGGTGAGCACCGTGAGCCGGTCCGAGGACTGCCACGGAGCGAGCAGCTCGTCGATCGCCGCGACCGCGGCGCGTGGTTCGTGGCAGAGCCGGCTCACGTAGCCGAGGCCGGGGTTGAGCCTGGGGTCGGCGGCGGCCTCCGGCGTGAGGGGGTAGGCCCGCCGGTAGTAATCGCGGATGCCCGCTCGCAGGCGTGCGTACCCGACGGCGGTGTGCGGGGTGTCGATCCACCGGTTCTCGTCCGGTGGTACGGCTTGGCTGGTGAGCTGGCCGCCGAGCCAGTCGGTCGGTTCGGTGAGCACAACTCGTCGGCCCAGTCGGGCGGCGGTCAACGCGGCGGCGACTCCGCCGATGCCGCCACCGATCACGAGGATGTCGGTGCTCAGTTCCCGGGCAGTCGTCACGTGGCGATCGACTACCTGCCGCTCGGTGCGGCCGTCGCCGTCGAGTTCGCCGGTCCCGTGGCGGTGGCGGCCTGGGGCGGGCGTACCTTCCGTGCGCGGGTCTCGATCGCGCCTGCGACGCTTGGCGTGCTCGCGATCAGTCTGCTGGGCGTCCGCTGGGCCGGCGCCGGCTCGGCCGCCGACCTCGCGCTCGGTCTCGGCTGTGCGCTCGCGGCCGGTGCCGCGTGGGGCCTGTACATGGTGCTCGGCGGGCGGATCGTGACCCGGTGGAGCGGGCTCGCCTCGCTCGCCGTGGGCACGGCGATCGCCTCGCTCGTCTTCGCGCCGCTCGGCCTCCCGTGGGCGGGGCCGGTGCTGGACCCGGGCGTGGTGTGGATCGTGGTCGCGGTCGGGGTGCTGTCCAGCGTGATCCCCTACGTCCTGGACCAGGTCACGCTCCAGCGGCTCGGAACGGCCACCTTTGCCTTGCTCAACGCACTCCTGCCGGCTTCGGCCACCCTCATCGGGTTCGTCACGCTGGCGCAGCGGCCCCGGGCCGGCGAACTGCTCGGGCTCGCCGCGATCACCGCAGCGGTGGCCCTGTCCACCTCCCGCAGGAGCGCCCCACAGACACCCGACGGGGTCTGAGTGACCGAAGGGTCAGAATGGCCACCGCGGAAGGCTGCGCGTGTCGTTCACCTTCCGGCATGCGGGACGTTCCCCGGTGTGGAAGGCTGCCAGCGAGCAGCGGCTCCAAGCGCCGTTCTCTCGGATTTCCCACAGAAAGGTTCGAAACCATGGGTGAGGTCATTGGCATCATCATCTTCGGCGCCGTGATCGGCCTGATCGCGCGTGCCGTCAAGCCGGGTACTCAGAAGATCGGGCTCCTCTGGACCCTGATCATCGGCATCGTCGGCGCGCTCGCCGGTTACTACCTCGCCGGTCTCGTCGGAGTCGCGGACACGCCGGGCATCGACTGGATCCGCTGGGTCTTCTCCATCGTCGTCGCCGTGATCCTTCTTGGGATCTACATAGCGATGAGCACCAAGAGGTCTGCTGGTCCTCGCATCACGAAGTAGTTCGACCCGCACGGTCCGTGGGGCTTCCCACCCGCGAGCGTGCTCGTGGGTGACGTGGTCGACCGGATCGAGGGCATGGTCGATGCCGCGGGGCTCCGAGTCTGATGTGGCGCGTCGTCGAAGTCGACCTGAAGGGAACGAAGACCGCAGCGTCGATCGTTGATACCAACGGCGGCATCAGCGTGCGGGCAAGCATTGCCACACCCGCGGACGCGGGTGCTCCGGCAATCCTGGACGCGGTCGCCGGCCTCGTCCGTGGACTGATCGGTGGCGTCGCGTCCGGGGCGGCGCAGGTCGAAGCCGTGGGGATCGGTACGGCCGGGGTCGTCGACGCGTCGCGTGGGGTGATCATCTCCGCAACTGACAGTGAGAATGATGAGTGGGGTCAGCGCACCGCGGGTCTGACTCGCGATCCGTGACTGGGTGGGGACTGCCGTCGTCGACGGTCTCGTCGAACGGCTCGGGCTGGCGGTCGCGGCGGACAACGACGTGCTGGCCCACGGGATGGGCGAGGCGTGGCGGGGCGCGTGTCGCGGTGCGCGGAGCGCCGTGCTGGTCGCCGCCGGCACCGGCGTCGGTGGTGCGTTCCTCGTCGACGGGCGCCCGTGGCACGGGGCGCGGTCCGCGGCCGGGCATGTGGATAACCTCGCGGTCCCGGAGGCCGACGGCGTCCCGTGCCGTTGTGGACGGACCGGTCACGTCGAGGCGGTCGCCACCGGACCGGGATGCACCGGCTGTACCTGGCCCGTGGCGGCGACGCGACGGCGATCGACGCGGTGCGGACCGCCGGTCGGGCGCTGGGCCGCGGCATCGGAGGGCTGGCGAACGCCGTCGACCCCGAGGTCGTCGTGGTGGGTGGCGGGCTCGCGGGCGCGGGACCGCTGTGGTGGGACGCCGTCACCGAGGCCGTCGATGGCGAACTGATCGACGCGCTCGAGGGCGTGCCCGTGGTGCCCTCGCAACTCGGGGTGGACGCCGCGATGCTCGGCGCCGCGCGTCTGGCCTTCGACCTCATCGACGAACCGTTGATGGACGGGCGCGATCGGAGCGTGACATGAGCAACTGGCTGCCGGACCTGCAAGGACGGCTGATCGTCTCCGTGCAGGCGTATCCGGGCGAGGCGATGCGGAGCCCGGACACCATGAACCGGGTGGCGCAGGCCGCCGTCGTCGGGGGAGCTGCGGCGATCCGATGCCAGGGCGTCGCGGACGTGGCGCTCATCGCCGCGACCGTGGACGTGCCCGTCATCGGGTTGTGGAAGGACGCGCACGATGGCGTGTTCATCACCCCGACGCTGGAGCACGCGCTCGCGGTGGTCCGGGCCGGGGCGCATGCCGTCGCCGTCGACGGCACGAGGCGGCCCCGCCCGGACGGGCTGAGCCTGGAGGAGACGATCGAGGCGATCCACGAACGCACGGACGCCCTCGTCATGGCGGACTGCGGATGCCTCGAGGACGGCCTTGCCGCCGAGGACGGCCTTGCCGCCGAGGACGCGGGTGCCGATATCGTGGGCACGACGCTCGCCGGGTACACGCCGGACCGTGCGAAGACCGACGGACCGGACCTGGACCTGCTCGCGGAATTCACGGCACGGCTGGACACTCCGGTCGTGGCGGAGGGTCGCGTGCACACTCCGGCGCAGGCGCGTGCTGCGCTCGAGGCGGGGGCGTTCGCCGTGGTCGTCGGGACGGCGATCACGCATCCGTCATCGATCACGTCCTGGTTCGTCTCGGCACTGGAGGAGTAGGGGTCCATGGAGGTCATCATCCGCAGCGACGGTGTCGCGATCGCGACGATCGTCGCGGACACGATCTCCTCCCTCCTCACGCGCAAGCCGGACGCGGTGCTCGGCCTGGCTACTGGCTCCTCCCCGCTGGCGGTGTACGACGAGCTGGCGCGCCGGTACGAGGGGGGCAGGCTGTCCTTCTCGCGGGCACGGGCGTTCATGCTCGACGAGTACGTGGGCCTGGCGGCGGAGCACCCGGAGCGGTACCGGAACGTCATCGAGAAGGAGATCGTCTCGCGGGTGGACTTCGCGCCGGACGCGGTGCAGGGACCCGACGGCCTCGCCGAGGACCTCCCGGCGGCCTGCGCGGCGTACGAGCAGGCGATCATCGACGCCGGCGGCGTGGACCTGCAGCTCCTCGGGATCGGGACGGATGGGCACATCGCGTTCAACGAGCCTGGGTCCTCCCTCGCGTCCCGAACCCGCATCAAGACGTTGACGGAGCAGACGCGGGCGGACAACGCGCGCTTCTTCGACGACATCGAGCAGGTTCCGCGGCACTGCCTCACGCAGGGGCTAGCGACGATCATGTCCGCCAAGCACCTGGTGCTCGTCGCCACGGGGCGCGGCAAGGCGGAGGCCATCCACCGCATGGCCGAGGGTGGCGTCAGCGCGATGTGGCCCGCGTCGATCCTGCAACACCACCCGCACGTCTCCGTCCTCGTGGACGACGCCGCGGCCTCCCGCCTCCAGCTCGCCGGCTACTACCGCCAGACCTACGCCTCGAAGCCGGAGTGGCAGGGGCTCTGAGGCAGACACCCCTCGGCAACCCCGGCGATGTCGCGCGGGTTGACCTCGGTTGCTCGTGCAGGCCGCCCGGGTGCTGGCCGTCGCGGACCCCCTACGCTCCAGTCATGGACACCGTGCGCTCCATCATCTTGTTCGTCGTCGCCGCGGTCGCCGAGATCGGCGGAGCCTGGCTGATCTGGCAGGGCGTGCGCGAACACCGCGGTCTGGTCTGGGTCGGTGCGGGCGTCGTCCTCCTCGGCTTGTATGGGTTCGTCGCGACCCTGCAACCGGACGCGCACTTCGGCCGGATCCTCGCGGCCTACGGCGGCGTGTTCGTCGCCGGGTCGTTGGCCTGGGGGATGATCGTGGACGGCTTTCGGCCGGACCGGTTCGACGTGATCGGCGCCGCGCTCTGCCTCCTCGGCGTGGCCGTGATCATGTACGCGCCGCGCGGCGCCTGAGGCGATGTCCGACGGCGGCCGGAGCGTCCGTAGACGGAGCGTGCGGTGGGCTCACGCTCAGTCGTGGTCGAGGACGCTGTGCTGGATCGCGAGGGTCGCCGAACCGCGCGCCCGGTGGGCGAAGTCGTGGTCGCGGACGATGACCTTCAGCGGCTCGGCCAACGGGTTCCACACCCGCGCGATCCCGGCCTCCATGCGGTCGCGGGCCAGGGAGAGGAAGCCGGAGCCCTCACCGGAGATGACCACCACCTGGGGCAGGGTGAACGTCGCGGCCGCCCCGATCAGCTCCCCGACGGCCTCGGCGGCATGATCGACGAGATCCCGCGCGTCGGTCTCCCCCTCGCGTGCAAGCTCGAGCAGCTCGGTGAAACCCACGTTCCGCCCGAGGACCTCGCCAGCTCGCCGTTCCATCGCCGGGATGCTCACCACTTGGTCGTTGTGCACGAGCACGGGACCCCCGTCGGGATACCCCCTCACCGGTACCGACCACACGAGCCCGAGCCCGCTGTCCGGGCTGGTGACCATCTCGCGTCCGCAGACGTAGCCGAAGCCCATGCCCGCCCCCACCGTGAGCACGATGAACCGGTCGTGCGTCCGGCCCGCACCGAACCAGTTTTCGGCTTCGGCGGGGGCTGCGAGGTCGTTGTCCACCCGACACCTCAGGCCGGTCGCCTCCTCGAGGAGGTGCCGACCGGGACGCTCCTGCTCGGGAACTATTTCTCGCCCGGTGATCCCGCACGCCTGCGTCCCTGGGAGTTCCGCGCTGCGTACGTGTGATGCCCGACGGCGTTGCGAGCGATGTCGGGGTCGCTCGCCGACCCCTCAGCCCCCGGAGGCGACGCGCGCCGCTTCCTCCTCCTCGATGTCGGCCGCGCGCCGTTGGCAGTCGGCGATGAGGAGCAGTTCCGCGTCGGAGTAGGTCGCGTGGAGCTCGTCGAGGCGGCCCATCATCGGCGCGAAGTGCTCCGCGAACCGGGCGCCGCCCTCCGGGGTGGCGACGACCCGCAGCCGCCGGCCGTCGTCGGGGTCGGGTTCGCGTCGGACGAAGCCCTGCCGTTCGAGCCGGTCCAGCACGTTCGTGATGGAGTTCGGGGCCGGGCCGCTCTGATGCGCGAGGTCCCGGGGGGAGGGGCTGGGAGTGGATGGCGCACATCCGCGCGTTGCACGCAGATAACCATCCCGTCATCTCCTCGATC
>JAENWO010000544.1 GCA_016649925.1 Actinomycetales bacterium | reverse complement strand
GCGCTGCGCCTGCTCGCGCAGGCTCGCACCGGCCAGGGTGCTCGCGTCCGGCAGCCGCACCGGCTCCACGGCAACAGCGGCCAGGTCCCGCTCCACTTCGACCGCACCGGGACGGGCCGCGGGATCGACGGCGAGCGCGCGAACCAGGGTCTCGTGCACCAGGTGTCGCTCGGACCAGAGCGCGGCCCACGCGCAGAGTGCACCGAGGGCGTAGACGTCCGCGGCGGTGCCGGCCGGCTCGTCCCGCTGCAGCTCCGGTGCCCGGAACCCGGGCGTCCCCGTCTCCCAGGCGCCCTCCCCCGCCAGGTCGACGAGGACCGGCACGACGGCGTCCCCGCGCGAGGTCAGCACAATGTTCGACGGCGCGATGTCGGCGTGCACGACGCCCCTCGCATGCAGCACGACGAGCGCGCTCGCCAGCTGACGCACGACGCCGAGCGCCTCGGGCGCGCTCAACCCGCGGCGGCCGGCACGAACGGTGGCCAGACTGGGCCCGGTGACCACTTCGCTCACGACGGCGCGGCCTCCGTCGGGCAGCTCCACGACGTCGAGCACAGCGGCGAGGTTCGGGTGGCGCAGCGCGCGCAGCGCATCCAGGCGTCGACGGCGAGCCGCGTCCCGCTCCTCACCCAGTGGCGCGAGGACCCGGATCGCGACGCCGTGACCGCCCGTGTCCCGTGCTGACCACACCGCGCCGCCCGACCCGAAGCCCAGGGGGCCGTCAACGGTGTAACCGGCGACCAGGGGCGCAAAGGTCGCGCGCGGGGCGGGCCATCCTGCGGTGACTGTGCCCGTGGCGCTCATCTGCCCAGCCAACACCGCCACGGCCATCCCCGCCGGCGTCATCCACAGGCTACGGTTCGAGCCGCCCCGGCCAACTCGTCAGCGACCACCCGTCGGAGTCGACGTGGACCTCCGCCATGCCGCAGTGCGGCACCCAGCGCGCACGGGCGAGGTCGTCGTGGGCGTCGAAAGCGATCCGCGGCAGCGCGATCGACATGATGCCACCGTGGCTGACCAAGAGCACGGTCTCCCCACGGAAGGAGTCGGCCACCTCGCCCACCGCGGTGCGGAAGCGCTCGACGACCTGGAACCCGGACTCCGCTCCCGGTCAGCCGGGGCCGAGGTCACCGCACAACCAGCTCTCGAAGACACGCTCCACCTCGGCCTCGCCGTCGGCCCGACCAGCGAGCGTGCCTACCGAGAACTCCTCGAGCCCGGGCAGTACGTGCGCGTCGACGCCCAACGCTCCGGCCACCACCTCCGCCGTCTCGACCGCCCGGCTCAGGTGGCTGGAGCAGACCGCGGCGACGCGCCGCCCGTGCAGCTCCGCCGCCAGGGCGAGGGCCTGCTCCCGGCCGCGGTCCGTCAGCCGTCCACCCTCGTCGCCGAGGACAACGGGGACGTCGTACACAGCCTCGGCGTGACGCGCCACGAGCACGACGGCCGCGCACTGGAGATCACTCACCCTCCGACGGTATCCGAGCCGCCCGCAGTGGACATACCCGGCCACGACGTATGGTGAACCACATGCTGACCCGTCGGTGGGACCTCGGCTCGGGGACCGTGGACTACGAAGAGGCGTGGGCTCTGCAACGCGAGCTCCACGCCGCCGTCGTCGAGGGCCGCAGCCCCGGCACCCTCCTCCTCCTCGAGCACGCGAGCGTCTACACGGCGGGTCGCCGGACGGCCGCCTGGGACCGGCCCACCGACGGGACGCCCGTGATCGACGTCGACCGCGGTGGTCGGATCACGTGGCACGGCCCCGGCCAACTCGTCGCGTACCCGATCGTGCGCCTGCGGGAGCCGCTCGACGTGGTCAGCTTCGTCCGTGCGCTCGAGCAGGCTGTCATCGACCTCTGCACCGAGCTCGGTCTGCCCGGTGCGCGGGT
>JAENWO010000079.1 GCA_016649925.1 Actinomycetales bacterium | reverse complement strand
CCCAGGCTCTCGCGCAGTCGCTGGCGAGCGGCGACTTCGCAGCCGCGCCGCTCTCGGCGCCCGACCGGAGCGCCGCGGCCGCCCAGGCCGAGGAGGTCCTCGGCGCGCTCAGCTCGATCCCTCGGGACGTCGTCGTCGGCGACGTCGGGGAGGTCGACGACGAAGGGGAGCAGCCGAGCGCCAGTGTCATGCTCGAGTGGAGCTGGGACGTCGACGCGAGCGAGACCGACTGGACATACACCGTGCCGGCCAGCCTGACCCTCGTCGACGATGTGTGGACGACTTCTTGGTCACGGGACCTGCTTGCGCTCGATCTGGGACCGGCCGGTGTCCTCGCGATCGAGCGCACCCAGGCGGCCCGCGGTGACGTCACCGGCACCGGCGAGGCGCCGATCGTCACCGACCGGCCCGTGTTCCGCGTCGGCATCGACAAGACGCGCATCCTCGAGGACCAGTGGGAGGGCGCTGCGACCTCGCTCGCGACGGCCCTCGCGTTCGACGCACCCGCCGAGTTCGCCGCCCGCGTGCTCGCAGCAGGGCCGCGGGCGTTCGTCGAGGCGATCGTCCTACGGCAGGAGGACCCTGGCGCCGTCGACCTCGACGCCCTGCGCGCCATCGAGGGGGTCGCCCTGGCTGAGGATGAGCTGCCGCTCGCGCCGACGCCCACGTTCGCGCGGGCGCTGCTCGGCCGGGTGGGCGAGGTCACCGCCGAGATCGTCGATGCGTCCGACGGCGCACTCGTCGCCGGGGACATGGCCGGGCTGTCCGGACTGCAGCAGCAGTACGACCCGATCCTGCGCGGCACACCCGGCACGACCATCGCGGTGGTCGACGGCGAGAGCACCACCGCGGTCTTCTCCAGCGAGCCGGTGCCCGGGACCGACCTGGGGACCACGCTCGACCCGGCCCTGCAGACGCTCGCCGAGGAGATCCTCGCGCCCGTGCAGCCGGCCAGCGCGATCGTCGCGATCCGGCCCTCCACCGGTGAGGTGCTGGCCGCCGCCAGCGGCCCCGGGAGTGCCGGGTACAACACCGCGACCCTGGGTCAGTACGCCCCGGGATCGACGTTCAAGATCGTCACCACGCTCGCCCTGCTCCGCGCCGGGGTCAGCCTCGAGGACACCCTCGCCTGCAGCGACTCCATCACCGTCGACGGCCGGGAGTTCCACAACTATCCCGGGTACCCGGCGTCCTTCCTCTCAGAGATCCCGCTGGAGCAGGTCGTCGCCCAGTCCTGCAACACCGCTCTCATCGGCGCCCGCGACCAGGTCCCGGCGGCGGCAGTGGCGGACGCGGCAGCCGCACTCGGGCTGGCCGGGTCCGGCGCCGTCGGGTTCCCCGCGTTCGGTGGCTCGGTGCCCGTGGATGCGATCGGCACCGACCACGCCGCGTCTCTCATCGGTCAGGGACGGATCACCGTGTCGCCGCTGGCGATGGCGCTCGTCGCGGCCTCGGTGGTGCGCGGCGGGGCGGTGACGCCGGTGCTGGTCTCAGGGCCGAGCGGGGCGCTCGCCGCTCCGGAGGTCGCAGCGCCTGCCGTCCCGCTCACCGCGGACGAGGCGGCTGCCCTGCGGCAGGTGATGCGCACGGTGGTGACCGACGGCACGGCGATCGAGCTGCTCGACGTGCCGGGGGAGCCCGTGGGGGCCAAGAGCGGGACGGCTGAGCATGGCACCCAGGACCCGCCCCTGACCAGCGCCTGGATGATCGGCTTCCAGGGTGACCTCGCGTTCGCCGTGTTCGTCGAGGTCGGCGCCTACGGCGCGGGGACGTCCGGTCCGTTGCTCGAGGCGTTCCTGCGTGGTGCCCAGTAGCACCTCAGGCGTGATGGATGTCGCGCTGCGGAACCCGTCAGGCCCGAGCTGCGGCCGGCGTCGACTCCTCCGAGGAGCGGAGCACGTCGGTGAGCCGATTCGCGGCCGCCATCACGGCGTTCGCGTGCAGCCGACCAGGCTGACGGGTCAT
The DNA here is from genome assembly GCA_016649925.1 of Actinomycetales bacterium. Classification (GTDB taxonomy): domain Bacteria; phylum Actinomycetota; class Actinomycetes; order Actinomycetales; family Beutenbergiaceae; genus JAENWO01. The sequence continues at coordinate 7,330 of JAENWO010000079.1, read as the reverse complement.
CCGTTCGATGGGGCCCGAGACCGAGACCGCGGCGATGACGCGACCGGACGGTCCGCGCACCGGCGCTGAGACGGAGGCGACACCCGGCTCACGCTCGCTGACGCTCTGCGCCCAGCCCCGACGGCGGACGCCGGAGAGCACGGTGGCGGTGAACTGCGCACCGCGCAGGCCGCGGTGCAGCCGGTCGGGCTCCTCCCACGCGAGCAAGATCTGGGCCGCCGAGCCGGCGAGCATCGTCAGCGTCGCCCCGACCGGGATCGAGTCGCGCAGCCCCATCGGCTTCTCGGCGGCGGCGACGCAGATGCGCTGGTCACCCTGGCGTCGGTAGAGCTGGGCGCTCTCCCCGGTATGGTCCCGCACGGCGACGAGCACCGAGCCGGCGGCGGCGAGGAGGCGGTCCTCTCCGGCGGCCGAGGCGAGCTCGGCCAGGCGCGGCCCGAGCACGAACCTGCCCTGCATGTCCCGGGCGACGAGGCGGTGGTGCTCGAGGGCCACCGCGAGGCGGTGGGCGGTGGGGCGGGCGAGATGAGTCGCGGCGACCAGCTGGGCGAGGGTCGCTGGGCCCGCCTCGAGGGCACCCAGGACGATCGCGGCCTTGTCAAGGACGCCGACTCCGCTAGACTTGTCCATAAAGCGATACTGCCGTCTCGCAACGTGAGACGCAAGTCGGACGCGCACGACAGCTCGTGGCGCGCCCGACCCGGGACGAACGAAGGTGACATGACATGGCCGGAACCCTGGCTGAGAAGATGTGGCAGGAGCACGTGGTGCGCAAGGGCTCGGGCGGTGCTCCCGACCTGCTGTACATCGATCTGCACCTGGTGCACGAGGTCACCAGCCCGCAGGCGTTCGAGGGGCTCCGGCTCGCCGGTCGGGGAGTGCGCCGCCCCGATCTGACGATCGCGACCGAGGACCACAACACTCCCACCTTGAACATCGACCTGCCGATCGCGGACCTGACCAGCCGCACCCAGATCCAGACGCTGCGCAACAACGCCGAGGAGTTCGGTGTCCGGATCCACTCCCTCGGTGACGCCGACCAGGGCATCGTGCACGTCGTCGGCCCGCAGCTCGGTCTGACCATGCCCGGCCTGACCGTGGTCTGCGGCGACTCCCACACCTCCACCCACGGCGCCTTCGGGGCGCTCGCGTTCGGCATCGGCACGAGCGAGGTGGAGCACGTCCTGGCCACCCAGACACTGCCGCTCGCCCCGTTCAAGACGATGGCGATCACCGTCGACGGCGCGCTGCGCGAAGGCACGACGGCCAAGGACATCATTCTCGCCATCATCGCCAAGATCGGGACCGGCGGCGGTCAGGGCTACGTGCTCGAGTACCGCGGCGAGGCCATCCGTGCGCTGTCCATGGAGGCGCGCATGACGATCTGCAACATGTCCATCGAAGCGGGCGCCCGCGCCGGCATGATCGCGCCGGACGAGACGACGTTCGCCTATCTCAAGGGACGCCCGCACGCGCCCGAGGGCGCGGACTGGGATGCCGCCGTCGAGCACTGGCACAGGCTGCGCAGTGACGACGACGCCACCTTCGACGCCGAGGTGGTGCTCGACGCCGCCGAGCTCGAGCCGTTCGTCACGTGGGGCACGAACCCCGGGCAGGGCCTGCCGCTCTCGGGCCGGGTGCCGGTGCCCGAGGAGATCCCCGAGGACAACGAGCGCATCGCGGCCGAGCGTGCCCTGGAGTACATGGGCCTGGTCCCGGGCACTTTGCTGCGGGACATCGCCGTCGACACCGTGTTCATCGGCTCCTGCACGAACGGGCGCATCGAGGACCTGCGAGCCGTTGCGGACATCGTGGCCGGGCATCGCAAGGCGGACAGCGTGCGCGTCCTGGTCGTCCCGGGATCGGCGCGCGTGCGCCTGCAGGCGGAGGCCGAGGGACTGGACCAGATCTTCCTGAGCTTCGGTGCCGAGTGGCGCAACGCCGGCTGCTCCATGTGCCTGGGCATGAACCCCGACCAGCTCAAGCCGGGGGAGCGGGCGGCCTCGACGTCGAACCGCAACTTCGAGGGCCGGCAGGGCAAGGGCGGTCGCACGCACCTTGTCTCTCCGCTGGTCGCCGCCGCGACCGCGATCCGGGGCACGCTGTCCTCCCCGGCGGACCTGGTCGCAGACACCGTTCCCGCGAACGCCTGAGCGAGAAGAGAAGACCATGGAGAAGTTCACCACCCACACCGGCATCGGCGTCCCGCTGCGGCGGAGCAACGTCGACACCGACCAGATCATCCCGGCTGTCTACCTCAAGCGGGTGACCCGCACCGGGTTCGAGGACGCCCTGTTCTCGGCATGGCGCAGCGACCCGGCGTTCGTCCTGAACCAGGATGCCTACTCCCGCGGCTCCGTGCTGGTGGCCGGTCCGGACTTCGGCACCGGGTCCTCCCGCGAGCACGCCGTCTGGGCGCTCAACGACTACGGCTTCAAGGCCGTTCTCGCCTCCCGGTTCGCGGACATCTTCCGCGGAAACTCCGGCAAGCAGGGGCTGCTCGCGGCCGAACTCGCCCAGGAGGACATCGAGCTGATCTGGAAGGCGCTCGAGACCTCACCCGGACTCGAGGTGACCGTGGACCTCGAGCGCAAGCTCGTCACCTGCGGAGACATCGTCGCGACGTTCCACATCGACGACTACACCCGGTGGCGCCTGATGGAGGGGCTCGACGACATCGGCCTCACCCTGGAGCACGAGCCGGAGATCTCGGCGTACGAGGAGCGGCGCGAGGCGTGGCGCCCGAAGACGCTGCCGGCCAAGCACCTGCCGCCGGTGCAGATCAAGGCGGCGCGGCCCGTGGGTGCGGGCCTGCCGGCTCACACCGAGGTGCCCCTGCGCTGACCGCGCCGAGAGAGTCGCGCCGCAGCTCTGGCGCGACGCGCGCCCGCCCTCGACGGGGTCTCCGCCTTTGGTCCCGGATAGCTGGGCCAGGTACGGCTTAGGCTGTGCACATGCGTGCATCTGAGGTGCACGATCGTGCTCCGTCCACGACCAGGGGTCGGCGCAGCGCGACTCGACCGCCTACCGGCCCCTGCATCCGAGCAGCGCAGAGGAGTTGTCGTGACGTCATCGGCATTGACCAGGCAGAGCAGGGCCGAGGCCCTGGAGAAGATGAGCGACGAGCAGGGAGTGGACGTCCTCGTCGTCGGTGGCGGGATCACCGGTGCGGGCATCGCACTGGACGCTGCGACCCGAGGTCTGCGGACTGCCATCGTCGAGATGCAGGACTGGTCGGGCGGCACCTCGGCGTGGTCGTCCAAGCTCGTCCATGGCGGCCTGCGCTACCTGTACAACCTCGACTTCAAACTGGTCGCGGAAGGGCTGCGGGAACGCGGACTCCTGCTGAGCACGATCGCGCCGCACCTGGTCAAGGCCCAGCCCTTCCTCTGGCCGCTCAAGACACCCGTCATCGAGCGTGCGTACAGCGCGATCGGCGTCGGGATGTACGACGCGATGTCGATCATCGGGCACAGGGGACGCTCGTTGCCCATCCAGAAGCACTACAGCAAGAAGGGTGCGCTGCGACTCTTCCCCGACATCAAGGACGACGCCATCGTGGGTGCCATCCGTTTCTACGACGCCCGGGTGGATGACGCCCGCCTCGTCATGACGCTGGTGCGAACCGCGGCCACCTACGGCGCGCTGGCGGCGTCCCGCACGCAGCTCACGGACCTGATCAAGGACGCGTCGGGCCGCGTCGTCGGCGCTACGGTCGCCGACCTGGAGACCGGCGAGACACGAACCGTCAAGGCGCGCCATGTCATCAACGCCACGGGTGTCTGGACGGAGGAGACCGAGGCCCTCGGAGGCACGGAAGGGGGCCTGGAGGTGCTCGCATCCAAGGGTATCCACGTCGTCGTGTCGAAGGACCGCATCCAGGGCAACGCCGGCATCTTCCTGCGCACCGAGAAGTCGGTGCTGTTCATCATCCCCTGGCAGCGCTACTGGATCATCGGCACCACCGACACCCCGTGGAACCAGGAGCGGCTGCACCCGGTCGCGACCAAGGAGGACATCGACTACGTCCTCGACCACGCGAACTCGGTGCTGCGCTCCGAGCTGACCAGGGCGGACATCATCGGTGTCTTCGCCGGACTGCGCCCCCTGCTGCAACCGGGCACCAAGGATGGCGAGAAGAAGTCGACGAAGGTCTCCCGCGATCACACGGTCGTCGAGGCGGCCCCGGGGCTGACCGTCATCTCGGGCGGCAAGCTCACGTCGTACCGATTCATGGCCGAGCACGCCGTCGACCACGCCCTGGGCAAGGAGCGTGCGAAGCAGCTGAGGTCGGTCACCTCGACCACCCCGCTCGTGGGCGCCACCGGCCTGGCCGCCATCACCCATCGGGCCGAGCGCATCGCTGAGCAGTACGGCTGGACTCCGGATCGCCTGGAACACCTGCTGGAGCGGTACGGCTCCGAGCTGCCCACCCTCCTGCAGATGATCGACGGGGACCCGACGCTCGGCGAGCCACTGGCCGAGGCGCCCGCCTACATCCGGGCCGAGGTCGTCATGGCGGTCACGCACGAGGGCGCCCTGCACCTCGAGGACATCCTGCTGCACCGCATCCGGCTCTTCTACGAGAACCGCGACCGCGGTCTCAGCGCCCTGCCCGAGATCGCGACGATCGCCGGGCCGCTGCTGGGATGGGACGAGACGAGCACCGCCGACGAGATCGGCGGTTACACGCGGCTCGCGGAAGCGGAGGCCGCCGCGCTGGAGAGCGCAACAGATGCGGACGCGGAGACCGCACGTCTCCTGACGTCCGATCTCGTGCCCCTGGTGCCGCTGGCGACCCGCTGAACGTGAGGGTCTGCGTGTGAAGGATGTGGGTGGAGACGGTTCGCACATTCAGGATGTGAGCAGGATCATCGCAGGGATCCGGTGCCGGGGTCGTACCCTGGCAGTGTTGCCCGACCACGGCGGGCTCGGTTCTGTGATGGGGGCCGTCGAAGCGATAAGGATGCATAGATGAACTTCTTGCGGGTCCACGGCGGTACGCCGCTGTCCGGCGAAATCACCGTGCGCGGTGCGAAGAACTTCGTTTCGAAGGCGATGGTCGCCGCGCTGCTGGGTGAGGACACCAGCGAGCTGCGCAACGTCCCGGACATCAAGGACGTCAATGTCGTCAGCGGACTGCTGAAGCTGCACGGCGTCCTCGTCGAACGAGACGTCGCCAGCGGCATCGTGAGGTTGGACCCGCGCAACGTCGAGATCGCGCACAAGGCCGACATCGACACCCACGCGGGCTCCAGCCGCATCCCGATCCTGCTGTGCGGGCCGCTGGTGCACCGGCTCGGCGAGGCGTTCATCCCCGACCTCGGCGGCTGCCGGATCGGTGACCGCCCGATCGACTACCACCTGGACATCCTGCGCCAGTTCGGCGCCAAGGTGGAGAAGCTCGAGTCGGGCATCCTCATCACCGCCCCCCATGGGCTGCAGGGCACCAAGGTGGACCTGCCGTACCCGAGCGTCGGTGCCACCGAGCAGCTGCTCCTGACCGCGGTTCGCGCGAACGGTTTCACCGAGCTGCGCAACGCCGCGATGGAGCCCGAGATCATGGACCTCATCGCAGTCCTGCAGCGCATGGGCGCGATCATCTCCGTCGACACCGACCGGGTGATCCGCGTCGAGGGCGTGGACCGCCTCGGCGGCTTCACGCACACGGCCCTTCCGGACCGGATCGAGGCGGCGTCCTGGGCCTCGGCGGCACTGGCCACCCACGGTGACATCTTCGTGCGCGGGGCGCGGCAGGCCGACATGGTCACGTTCCTCAACACGTTCCGCAAGGTCGGTGGGGCGTTCGACATCGACGACGACGGCATCCGGTTCCGCCACCCCGGCAAAGACCTGCACTCGATCGTGCTGGAGACCGACGTCCACCCGGGCTTCATGACGGACTGGCAGCAGCCGCTCGTCGTCGCACTGACCCAGGCGGCCGGTCTCTCGATCGTGCACGAGACGGTCTACGAGAACAGGTTCGGCTTCACCGACGCACTGGTCCGGATGGGTGCGACGATCCAGGTCTACCGCGAGTGCCTGGGCGGCCTGCAGTGCCGGTTCGGTCAGCGCAACTTCTTCCACTCCGCCGTCATCTCCGGGCCCACCCCGCTGCGTGCGGCGGACATCGAGGTGCCGGACCTGCGCGGCGGCTTCTCCCACCTCATCGCGGCGCTCGCCGCCGAGGGCACCTCCAAGGTGCGCGGCATCGATCTCATCAACCGCGGCTACGAGGACTTCTCCGGCAAGCTCGAGGCGCTCGGCGCCAAGTTCGAACAGGGCTGATGCCAACCGGGGTGCGGGCGGGGACGGCTCACGGCAAGTTCGCAGACGCTCTCCAGGGTGACGTCAGGTTCGTTGCGCAGGGTGGTGCCTCGGGGGGTCGAGCGTCGCCCCCGCGGAGAGGAGCACACCGTGAGCGTCCAGGAGGTCACCCAGATTCCGATCTCATCGGGGGAGCGTCGCCCCCGCTGGGGGATCGGTGCCCTCGCCGCCGGAGCACTGACGGCGGGCGGGTTCGCGGACGCAGTCCCGGCGGTCGCCTTCGACACGCCGATCGTGCTCTCCGGACTCGACGGGACCGAGCTGACTCGTGACCTGGGTGCCGATGTGATGACCGACGGCACGACGGCGTAGGGACCGATCGGCGTCAGCGTCACCGCCAGTTCCTCCGCGGGCGAGAGCGAGAACGCCGCAGGAGGGTCGTCGGCGCTCCTCCCCTCGAGCGCCACGACTCACGGGCGCCGGACCGCCGCGGTCCGGCGCCCGTGACATGCCCGGCCACCGCAGTCGGCCTCCGCCGTCGGCCACGTGACGGATTCCACCGCCCGGGTTCCGCGGCATCGCACAGATGACAGATGTCATGCCTGACTGGAGCGCACATGACGATCCGCCTGCTGCTCGGCGACGACGAGAACCTGATCCGGGACGCGCTGGCGATGCTGCTCGGCATGGAGGAGGACCTCGAGGTGGTCGCGCAGGCCGCGTCCGGGCCCGAGGCCGTGGCGGCGGCCGCCCGGTTCACGCCGGACGTGGCCGTCCTCGACCTGCAGATGCCCGGCCTGGACGGTATCGAGGTCGCCCAGCGCCTCGCGACGGAGGTGCCCGGTTGCGCCTGCGTCATCGTCACCAGCCACGGTCGGCCCGGCTACCTCAAGAAGGCGCTCGCCGCGGGGGTGCGCGGTTTCCTCCCCAAGACGGTCTCGGCGAAGGTGCTCGCCGACGTCGTCCGCCAGGTCCACGCGGGTGGCCGGTACGTCGACCCGGAGCTGGCCGCGGACGCCATCTCTGCCGGGGCGAGTCCGCTGACCCCGCGCGAGGCCGACGT
>JAENWO010000254.1 GCA_016649925.1 Actinomycetales bacterium | reverse complement strand
TGTACGCCTGTGCCTCGATCAGGGACCACGCCAGCACGGCACCGCCCAGGGCGACGGCGAAGCCGAGCCCCCGGGCCGGCCCACCTCCAACCGCGGCCGCGCCCCGGCTCAGCCCTGATCCCCGTTCTGCAGCTGTTCTATCAATGCGCCGGGTCCGTGGGCGGAGGGATGCCCTGGTCGCCGTGGCCTCTTGAGTTGGTCTCCTGGGGGGGCTGAGACGTGGGCGAAGGCGTGGGTTCAGGCGTGGGTTCAGGTGTGGGCTCCGGCGGCGGTGGTCCCGAGCTCGGGATGAGTGTGATGAGGGAGCCCTGCTGCATCAGGGAGCCGCCACCGGGTGAGGAGCGGGCGACGCGTCCGGCGGTCACGGTGGCGCTCGTTTCGGCGCCGCCCTCCCGCACCATGAAGCCGGCGGCCTCGAGCGTCTGCCGCGCCGAGGCGATGCTCATGCCGGCCACCTGCGGCACGGGCTTCTTCTCCCCGTACACCTGACGGTCGTCCGGCGCGGCGAAGCCCTGCGCGGGTAGGCCCTGGACAGCCTGGGACATGTAGCTGCGCCAGATCGGCGCTGCCATCACCCCGCCGTAGACCCAGCGGTAGAAGCGTCCGTTGATGCTGACGTTCTGCATCGCCTCGGGTTCCTCCGAGTGGCCCACCCACACGGCCGTGGCCAGCTGTGGGACGTAGCCGACGAACCAGGCGTTCTCGTCGTCGTTCGACGTCCCGGTCTTGCCCGCGGAGGGCCGGTCCGAGAGTGAACTCTGCTTGCCGGTGCCGTTCTTGACCACGTTCTGCAGCGCGTAGTTCATCGCTGCGGCGATGTTCGGTTCCAGCGCCTGGTTGCACTCCTGCGGCGGGACCGGGACCTCCTCACCCGCGGAGTTCTGGATGCTCCGGATCGCGATCGGCTTGCAGTACACGCCGCCGGAGGCGAACGTGGCGAACGCCGCGGACATGGTCAGCGGTGCGATCTCGTTCGCGCCGAGCACCATGGACGGCGAGAGCCGCAACGCCCGGCCGGACGTCGGGTCGGTGCCGGTTGCGAGGTGCACGCCGAGTGACTGCGCCGTGGTGTCGACGGCGCACACGTCCAGCTGGTTCGCCATGTTCACGAACGCCGTGTTCACGGACTGCTCGGTCGCTTCCATGACTGTCAATGGTCCGCTGCCGAAGCCCTCGATGTTCCTGGGTTCGTAGTCACTGGCGTACTCCGGCGCGCAGCTGAAGGTCCAGCTGCTGCGCGGGAACTTCTGGCCCGGGGAGCCGTTGACGACGTCGCTCAGGGAACGACCCGATTGGAGCCACTGGGTCAGTACGAACGCCTTGAAAGTCGAACCCGTCTGGAAGCCGCTCGAGCCGCCGAAGATCTGGTCGGTGTTGAAGTTCACCTGAGTGGTGCGTGGCGACTCGGGCGTCGGTTTGCCGTAGGGCGTGTTCTGGGCCATCGCCACGATCTCACCCGAGGAGGGCACCACCGTGGAGATGGCGTTGGAGACGCGGGAGGGGTCGTCCACGGGGATCGCCCCGACCAGGGACTGGAAGGCCTGTTCCTGGCGGACCGGGTCGATCGTCGTGTTGATGGTCAGCCCGCCGCGCAGCAGAAGTTCCTTGCGGTCAGCCCGTTCCGCGCCGAACACCGGGTCGGTGAGGATCGTGTTCACCACGTAGTCGCAGAAGTAGGCGGCGCTGCCGGCCGTGGCGCAGCCGTTCGACGTCACCTGGACGTTCAGCATCTCCTCCATGGTGAGCGCGACTGCGGCGTCATGCTCCTCCTGGGTGATGATGTCCTGCTGCAGCATCAGCGCGAGCACGGTGTCGCGCCGGTTGATGGCGTTCTCCGGGTTGCGGACGGGGTCCCACTTCGCGGGTGACTGCGTGATCCCGGCGAGCAGGGCGGACTCGGCCAGCGTCAGCTCGGCGGCGCTGTGCGAGAAGTAGTAGCGCGAGGCGACCTCGACGCCGTACTGCGACGGTCCGAACTGGGCGATGTTGAGGTAGCCCTCGAGGATCTCGTCCTTGGTGCGGACGCGCTCGAGTGCGATCGCGAGCTTCGCTTCGCGCAGCTTGCGGCCCAGGGAGTGCTCGGTCGCGGCGGCCACGGCGTCGGGGTCGTTGTTGTTGCGGCCAGACTCGATGAGGACGTTCTTGACGTACTGCTGGGTCAGGGTGGATCCGCCCTGGGAGCTCTGACGGGTGATGTTCTGGATCGCGGCGCGAAACAGTCCCTCGGGGTCGACACCGCCGTGCTCGTAGAAGCGCCTGTCCTCGACGGCCACCACCGCCTGGCCCATTTCCGGCGAGATCGCCGAGAGGGGGACCACGATGCGGTTCTCGGCGTAGAAGGTCGCCAGCCGCGAACCATCACCCGCGTTGATGACGCTCTGCTCCGAGACGGCCTCGCTGCCGAGCTCGGTGGGCAGGTCGTCGAAGAGCTTCGTCGAGGCCTCGGTCGTCGCGCTGACAGCCGCGACCATCGGCATGACCAGACCCGCGGAGAGGACGCCACCGACCCCCGCGACCATGAGGAAAGCGAGGAGAAGGGAGACGAGCTGGGCGGCGTTGACCGCTCGTGACGTCGGCCGTGTGGGAGATGCCATGAGGCAAGAATACGTGCCGGCTCGACATCGCGGTCCGACCGCCCTTCCGCAACCTTCGCCCCGGTCGGTATACGCCTGTATAAGTCACACTTGGCAGGAGCGGCTCCGTTCCTCTAGATTCTCAAGAGGCGGTAAAGCCCCGTGCCGGATCTGATCCGGCGCGTCCCCCTCGCTGTGGAGGTCGGTGTGAGCTCGAGGTATGACGAGAGCTGGACGGGTCGGGCGGCGTGCGCGAAGCACTCACCCGATGATCTGTTCGTCCAGGGAGCGGCGCAACGGCAGGCGCGGGAGGTGTGCTTCTCCTGCTCGGTCCGGCTGGAGTGCCTGGTCGACGCCCTCGACAACCGCATCCAGTTCGGCGTCTGGGGAGGCATGACCGAGCGGGAACGGCGAGCACTTCTGCGCCGGGCCCCGTCGGTGGAGTCCTGGCGGGCCACGCTCGCCGACCTGGACCGCGATGCCATCAACGAGCTGATCAGCCAGCGCTGGCCGGTCCCGAAACTTCTGAAGAGGGTCGAGTCGGCCGCCAACTGAGGCCTAGGATCGCTGTCATGGCTACCTGGGAGTACGCGACCATTCCGTTGATCATCCACAACACCAAGGCGATCCTCGATCAGTGGGGCGCGGACGGCTGGGAGCTCGTCCAGGTCGTCCCCGGACCCGACGGCAACGGCCTCGTCGCCTACCTCAAGCGCCCCAAGGCGTGAGCGTCTCCGACCGCCTGGCCGAGCTCGGCATCGAGCTGCTCGAGGTCGTCCCCCCGGTCGCGTCCTACGTCCCGGCCGTGCGGGCGGGGAACCTCGTGCTGACCTCCGGTCAGCTGCCGATGGTCGACGGCGTGATGGCGTTCACGGGGAAGGTCGGCACAGGCGCGGGCCTGGTCAGCCCCCACGACGCGGCGGCTCTGGCCCGCACGGCGGCTCTCAACGGGCTCGCCGCAGCGGCGGCGCTCGTTGGCCTCGACAACATCCGGCGCGTGGTCAAGGTCGTCGGCTTCGTCGCCTCCGACCCGGCGTTCACCGGACAGCCCGGTGTCATCAACGGCGCCTCGAACGTGCTCCAGGAGATCTTCGGCGAGGCGGGCGTGCACGCCCGCTCCGCCGTCGGGGTGGCTGTCCTCCCGCTCGACGCACCCGTCGAGGTCGAGCTGACCGTCGAGGTGGCGAGCTAGGAGGAGGTCCTCCTAGCTCGCTCAGCGGCCCCGGCGGGTCAGTTTCTCGACGTCGAGGAGGATGACCGTCCTGCCCTGCAGCTGGAGCCAGCCGCGGGAGGAGAACTCGGCCAGCGCCTTGTTCACCGTCTCGCGGGTGGCGCCCACGAGCTGGGCGAGCTCCTCCTGCGTGAGGTCGTGCGTGACGCGGAGGCCCGAGTCCGTCTGCTCGCCGAACCGTCGGCCCAGGTCGAGCAAGGCCTTCGCCACGCGTCCGGGGACGTCGGAGAAGATCAGGTCCGCGAGCTTGTCGTTCGTGCGGCGCAGCCGCTGCGCGAGGGAGCGCAGCAGGTGCTGCGACAGCTCGGGCCGCTCGTCGAGGACCTGCAGCAGGTCAGCGTGCTGCAGTTCGATGAGTTCGGTCGTGGCCAGTGCGGTCGCGGTCGCGGTGCGTTTTCCTGGGTCGTACAGCGAGATCTCGCCGAGGATCTCACCCGGGCCGAGGATCGCGAGGAGGTGCTCACGGCCGTCGGGGGCCGTGTGGCCGAGCTTCACCTTCCCCTCGGCGATGACGTAGAGACGGTCACCCGGCGCGCCCTCGCGGAAGATCTCCTCACCGCGCCGGAACGCCAGGGTGTCCATTCGCTTCCGCAGGGCCAGGTAGCTCTGGTCGTTGAGGTCGGCGAACAGCGGTGCGGATCGAACCACGCCCTCGTTCATCAAGAATCCCTTCGTCGCCTGTGATGCTCCGCACAGTCTGCCATCGACCCGCCCCTCGGTCGGGGAGGACGGGTGCGTAGGCTGACCTGGGCGTGAGCGACGAGGAGGCCCCCGTGCAGAAGGTCGACCCGCTGTTGATCGACGACCTCCTCGGTGAGG